>NZ_JBSGEL010000057.1:0-52101 GCF_053602875.1 Kitasatospora sp. NPDC004289
GCACCACCATCAGCCGCATGAACCATGCGGAAACAGTCTCACCCCGCACTGACCATCAGCTGTTCCCCGTCCAAAGATCCGAGCCAAGCCACTAGGTGCGGCCGAGGTCGCCGTGGTGGCCGGCCAACTGGTGGACGAGCGCCCGCGGGATGCCGACGGCCTTTGGTTGGTGGCTTCCGCCCGCTCCAGGGAACTCGCCTACGACCACGCCTTCGTGACCGCTTTGGAGGCGGCGGTCCGCGAAGCCACCGCTGGGATGCGCCAGCGCTACCTCGACATCGCCACTGTGACCAGCCAGGTGAACGACCACCTCCGAGAGCACGGTTCGGACCAGAGCGCCAGCTACCACGCGGTCTCCGGCCGGGCCGTCCCGCCGTTCCTGCCCAACCCCAGGTACCGCCCCGGTCTGCCCGACGGCGCCATGGACGTCCAGTCCCAGCGGGAGTGGACCGCGCACTTCGAGCCCCGGGGGCGCGGGGTCGAGTACGTCAGTGAACGGGGCGACTGGTTCACCGGCCGACGCCAGGCTTTGGCCTCGCTCGCGGGATGGCTGCGCGATCCCGTCCACGACCGCCGGGCCCGGGTAGTGACTGGCGATCCGGGCTCCGGCAAGTCCGCGGTCCTGGGACGGCTACTGGCCCTGGCCCGGCCGGACCACCCCGAAGCCCCCGCACACCTGCTGCCGCCGCCGGATGTGGTGACGGCCTCGGTGCACGCGCACGGCACCACCCTGGAGCAGCTCACGACGCGGCTGGCAGTCGCTTTGGACGTCGAAGCCGACACTCCTTCACAGCTGCTCGCCAGCCTCGCCGCGTACGAGGGCTCGCTCCGGACCGTGCTGATCGACGCCCTGGACGAGGCCGGCACTGGCGTCGAAGGGAGAGAACCACAGCGTATCGCCAGGGAGTTGCTCCGCCCCATGTCGGTGCTGCCCCGGCTGCGCCTGCTGATCGGGACGCGTCGGACGACGATTCCCGACCTGGGGCGTGGCGTGGAGGTCCTCGACCTGGACACGGATGCGTACAC
Source organism: Kitasatospora sp. NPDC004289 (assembly GCF_053602875.1). Lineage (NCBI taxonomy): Bacteria > Bacillati > Actinomycetota > Actinomycetes > Kitasatosporales > Streptomycetaceae > Kitasatospora > Kitasatospora sp. NPDC004289. Next base: position 1,027 of record NZ_JBSGEL010000057.1, read on the forward strand.
CGGCCGCGATGACATCGAGGAGTACGCGCGGCGCACGCTCGCCGCGATGCCGGGTGAGGTCGCGGAGCCCGAGCGGGCGGCGTTGGCCAAGGCAGTGGCCCGGCGGGCTGGCCGCTCCTTCCTGGTCGCCAGGATGACCGTCCGGGCGCTGCTGCACGGGGACTTGACCATTGATCAGTCCCGGCCGGGCTGGGAGGAGCAGCTTCCCTCGGAGGTGGGACAGGCCTTCGACGCCTACCTGGCCCGGTACGGCGAGGACGAGGATCGAGTGCGGTGGCTGTTGCGACCGTTGGCCTACGCGGAAGGGTCCGGTCTTCCGTGGGACTCGTTGTGGGCTCCACTGGCGGCGGCCCTCTCGGGCGAGAAGTGCACCGACGCTGACGTGAACTGGCTGTTGAGGCAGGCGGGTTCGTACGTCGTGGAGGTGCCGGTCAGTGAGGGCAGGTCGGTGTTCCGGCTGTACCACGAGGCGTTGGCCGAGCACTTGCGCGATCCCCGGCGCAGGGGTGAGGACCAGCGCCGGATGACGGCTGCCCTGATCGACTCGGTAGCGGCCAGGGCCGAAACCCGTGACCTCGACTGGGAGCGCGCGCACCCGTATGTCCGAGCGCACCTGGCCGGTCACGCCGCAGCGTCGGGAGATCTGGGGCGTCTCCTCGAAGACCCGTGGTTCGTGGTCCACGCCGAGCCCGATCCGCTGGTGGCGGCGATGGAGGGCGTCGAAGGCGCGCACGCGCAGCGAGTCCGCACGATGTACCGGACCTCGGCCCACCTCTATCGGCATCTCTGCGTCCACGAGCGGACACAGGTCATGGCTGTGGACTCGGCGCGGTACCGATTGGAGGAGTACCGGAGGGCGCTTGGCGAGCGGCTGGTGTGGAAGCCCAGATGGGCGACCGGGTCTCAGACGAGCACTTTGTACCGAGGGGAGTTGAGCTCGTGGTCCGGCGATCCACTGCTCGCTGTTGAGTTCGACGGGGCGCCGGCCGTGCTCATCGCTCGAGACGGCGGACCGGTGGAGATCTGGGATCCGGCGGGGCAGGTCTGCCTGGCGTCGTTGGACGGGCATACCAGGACAGTGACGGCAATTCACTCCGTCGAAGTGGACGGGGTGATGCTCGTAGTGACGGGTGCCGACGATGGAACGGTGCGTGTCTGGGACCTCGTGCGCACCACGGAGCTTCACAACTTCGCCGTGCGGACCGAGGCCGAGGTCGCGGAGTGGGCCAGTGAGGGATATACGGGGCCCATCGTGGCGGCTCTGTCCTGTGTGCAGGGGCACGACCAGATGCTGATCGTGGGTTGCTCGCGCGACGGCTCGGCCTGGGTCCGCGAACTGGCGTCCGGTCAGCTCCGGCGAGAGCTTCCGGGGCATCCGAGTGCAGTCCGCCTGCACCTGGACCTGCTCGGCACGAGAGTTCGAGGAGAACCTTCCGCGTTGGTCCAACAGCCGTCCGGTGCGGTCCGACTCTTGAACGTGGACACAGGGGCCTGGGTGGAGCTTGGCGACTCAGAGGGCTGTGAGGCGATGGCCAGCGTCGTTCAGGACGGTGTCGACCTGATTGCGCTGGGATTCCGGGGTGGGGCACTCCAGTTCCGCGATCCGGACACCGGGAGAGTGGTCTTCTCCTGCGACCTCGCACCGGGATGGATCACCGCGCTCGCCTTCGCGGAACTCGACGGTCGCGCTGTCATGGTGCTGGGTTACGCAGACGGTTCCATGGAGTTGAGAGAACGGGCCGCAGGGCCCGCGGGTCGGTTGCTGGCCCGTCTCAATGGCCACGCTGACTGGGTCCGTTCCATCGCGATCTCCTACGCCGACGGATGGCCAGTGGCTGCCAGTTCCAGCAGCGATGGCTCGGTCCGCCTGTGGAGATTGGAGGAGCGACCGGAGGAGCTCGAGCTGCACGGGCATGCGAGCACGGTGTCGGCGCTTGCCTGCACGGTGCTGGACGGTTCCCCCGCCGTGGTGTCGGCGAGTCACGACCACACCGCTCGGGTGTGGGACGTTTCGTCCGGTCGGGAGCTGCGTCGTCTCGAAGGGCACACCGCCTGGGTGGAGGAGGTGACCTGTACGACGGTCATGGGGAGGCCGGTTGCGATTACCAGCGGGCGCGACAGGACCGTTCGTATGTGGAGCCTCGCGGACGGATCGGAGGCCGGGTGCACCGAGGGTAGCTACGGATCGCCGCTGGCCGTCGGCCACATCGAGAGCAACCCCGTGGTCGTGCACCACACTGGCGGAAGGCGGATGGGCCAGTGGGATCTGGGATCCCTGCGGATCGGCGGAACCTTTGAAGTGAGCGGGCGGTTCGGTGTCGAAGCCTTGGCTTGGGCCCTACTGGACGGGCGGCCGGTGGCGGTGGTCGCCGACTATCCGGGCAGCGGGCGGAGGATCGGAGTTTGGGACCTCACGGAGATGACCTGGATCGGTGATCTGGAGGGACAGGTGGGCCAAGTCGACGCGATGGCATACGGCGCCGTTGGACCGGTCCCTGTGGTGCTGGCCGCCACTATCCGCCATGGCACTCAGGTGTGGGACCTCCGCACTCGGAAGCAGTGGTGTCAGCTCGGTAATGGTGGAGTGTCCGCTGTGGCGTTCGGCGTCCTGGACGGCATGCCCGTGGCCCTGACGGCCGACCACTCTGCCGTACAGATCTGGAATCTGCGGGATGGAGCACTGTTGGACGATATCCAGCTGCCGGCTCGGCCCGGAGCGGTCGCCTTTGCCCCCGGCGGTGAGCTGGTGGTCGGTGCCGGTTACGAGGTGATCGTGCTGGAGCGGGACGGGAGGCCGTCAGGCCCGGGTGGTCGGAGGTGACCCGGGCCTGACGGGGTCTCAGGGGTGGGTCCTAGAAGAAGCCGAGGGCGTCGGGGGAGTAGGAGACCAGGAGGTTCTTGGTCTGCTGGTAGTGCTCCAGGAGCATCTTGTGGGTCTCGCGGCCGATGCCGGAGTTCTTGTAGCCGCCGAAGGCCGCGTGGGCCGGGTAGGCGTGGTAGCAGTTGGTCCAGACCCGGCCGGCCTGGATGGCGCGGCCGGCGCGGTAGGCGGTGGAGCCGTCGCGGGACCAGACGCCGGCGCCGAGGCCGTAGGCGGTGTCGTTGGCGAGGGCGATGCCGTCGTCGAAGTCGTCGAAGCGGGTGACGGCGACGACGGGGCCGAAGATCTCCTCCTGGAAGATCCGCATGGAGTTGTCGCCCTCGAAGACGGTCGGGGTGACGTAGTAGCCGCCCGCCAGGTCGCCGTCCAGCTCGGCCCGCTCACCGCCGGTCAGGAGCTTGGCGCCCTCGGCCTGGCCGATCTCCAGGTAGGCGAGGATCTTGGCGAGCTGTTCGGCGCTGGCCTGGGCGCCGATCTGGGTCTCGGTGTCGAGCGGGTTGCCCTGGCGCATGGCGCGGACCCGCTCCAGGCCGTCGCCGAGGAAGCGGTCGTAGATCGAGGACTGGATCAGGGCCCGGCTGGGGCAGGTGCAGACCTCGCCCTGGTTGAGGGCGAAGAGCGCGAAGCCCTCCAGGGCCTTGTCGTAGAAGGCGTCCTGACGGTCCGCCACGTCGGAGAAGAAGAGGTTGGGGCTCTTGCCGCCGAGCTCCAGGGAGACCGGGATGAGGTTCGGTCCGGCGTACTGGCTGATCAGGCGGCCGGTGGAGGTCTCGCCGGTGAAGGAGATCTTGCGGATCCGCGGGGAGGAGGCCAGCGGCTTGCCCGCCTCCTCGCCGAAGCCGGTGACCACGTTGACCACGCCCGGCGGGAGCAGGTCGGCCACCAGCTCCATCAGCAGCAGGACGGAGGCGGGGGTCTGCTCGGCGGGCTTGAGGACCACCGCGTTGCCGGCCGCGAGCGCCGGGGCGATCTTCCAGATGGCCATCAGGATCGGGAAGTTCCACGGGATGATCTGGCCGACCACGCCCAGCGGCTCGTGGAAGTGGTAGGCGACGGTGTCCTCGTCGATCTGGGACAGGCCGCCCTCCTGGGCGCGCAGGGCGCCGGCGAAGTAGCGCAGGTGGTCGACGCCGAGCGGCAGGTCGGCGGCCAGGGTCTCGCGGACCGGCTTGCCGTTCTCCCAGCTCTCCGCGACGGCGAGGCGTTCGAGGTTGGCCTCGATCCGGTCGGCGACCCGGAGCAGCACCTGGGCGCGCTCGGCGGGTGAGGTGCGGCCCCAGGCGGGGGCGGCGGCGTGGGCGGCGTCGAGTGCCGCCTCGACGTCCTCGGCGGTGCCCCGGGCCACCTCGCAGAAGGTCCGGCCGGTGACGGGGGTGGGGTTCTCGAAGTAGCCGCCGCGCACCGGCGGCGTGAAGGAGCCGCCGATCCAGTGCTCGTAGCGGGGGCGGAACTCGACGATGCTGCCGGGCTGGCCGGGGGGCTGGTAGACCGTCATGGGCGGTATCTCTCCTCGCTGCTGAGGGTGGAGCTGCGGGACGACCACGTACGCGCACCGGTGCAGGGGTCACCGGCCGGACACGCACGGTAGCGACTCCAGGGCGAGACCCTAGCCCCGAAGGGCTCGGGCCGCCATGGTGCGTCGTGGAGCTCGGAGAGGAGGGGGAGCGGGGGAGGAGGAGCGGGGGACGGAAGGGAAGGCGGTGACCTGGTGGGACGTCAGCCCGATACGTACCGACCGGTCCGGAGCTCCCAGCGGAGATAGCCGGCGGTCCATGCGCCGAGTCCGTCGGCGTACCGGTGCGCGGCATGACGATCGGCTACCGTCAGCCGCAACAGGCGGTAGACTTCGGGCAGTTCGTTCATCAGCTCGCCGACCTTGTCGGCCATCAGCTGGGCCTCCGCCATGACCACGGAGGCGGCTTCCTCGGGAGAGCAGTCGCGCTCGCGCTGCACGATCATCACCAGGTTGGCCACGTCGCCACGGGCCAACTCCTGGGCGTAGGAGCGGACATCGTTGGTGAGGGAGGGTATGTCGGCCGCCAGCTGGCGGAGTTGGCGGAGCACGGGATGGTGCAGCACGGCCTGCGGCACCTCGAAGCGCCCCAGCCGCTCGATCATGTCGAAGATGGTCTCCATCGCGGCGGTGCCCCGACGGAGCATCAGGTAGCTTTCACGGTCCGGTGGTCGGCTGGCTATTCGCCCGGCGGCCTCGGCGGGGTGGGAGGCGAAGTAGGACTCCCAGTTGTACGCGGCCCTGGCTCTCCAGCGGGGCGACATGCCCTCGATGCTGCGGCGCCACAGGTCGGAGAAGGCGCGTTCGGCGGGGGTGCTGCCGACCGGTCTGGGGCTGTGCATGAGGGCGGTGAGCCGCTCGCAGATCTCGGCGACCTCTTCGGGGCGTCGTCCCAGCGCGTCGTCGAACTGGTCGTCGAAGAGGAAGTAGAAGCCCATCAGGTCAGCGGCCAACCCGAGGTCCTCGGCCGAGCTCTCCGGGTAGGTCAGCGCCGCCAGTTCCGGTACGTCCCACCTCTCGTAGCTCAACTGGCCGGTGGAGGCGGCCAGTTCACGGTGGCGGTGCAGCCACTCGGCGTGGTGCCGGGCGGCCTGTGCTTGGTGGGGGCTGCGTCGGTGGGGGAAGGGGAGCTCAACTGAGCTGTCGTCGGACATCGGACTCCAGGCGCTCGGTACTGTGCGTAGTTCTGGCGCTCTCCACGGCTCTGTGTGTGTCAGCCTTTGCGCCGTATGCGTCTGAATGATCAACGGCGCCCGTTCCGGGCGAAGATTATCCGATCTGATCATCAGACGGCAGGGGTACCAAGGCATTTGCCCTCGGAGTCCGGCCTGAATCCTGAACGTGGGCTCCGGCCTGCGCGAACGCGCGCCACGGGGGCGGCCACGGTATTACGCTCACCACCAGGACCAAGGGACGGGTGCGAAGCGGAGGCTGGCAGTGGTCGATCAGCAGGGCGGGCCGAGGGACGGTCACGGGCACGGCGGTCACGCCCGCCTGCACGAGCGGGAGGAGGAACTCCACACCGCCGAGCAGGCGTTGGACCGCCTCTGCGAGGACTTCGAGGCCGGTGGCACCGAGATCGGCGAGCTGCTCGTCTACGCCTCCCCGGCCGGCGTCGGCAAGACCGCCGTGATGGACCAGATCCGCCGGCTGGCCAAGCTCCGCAAGACCTGCACCGTGCTCTCCGGCCGGGGTGGCGAACGGCAGACCAAGGAGCCGTTCCACGTCCTCAAGCAGCTGCTGCTGCCGGTGCTCGGCGGACTCTCCGAGTCCGAGCGGTCCGAGGTCTTCGGCGGCTGGTACTCCATCGTGGGCCCGGCGATCGGCCTGCTCCCGCCCTCCGGCGAGGTCGAGCAGATGGACCCCCAGGGCGTCCGCGACGGGCTGGACTACGTGCTCACCCAGCTGGCGCCCCGGCGCGCCCCGCTGGTGATGATGGTGGACGACCTGCACTGGGCCGACCAGGAGTCGCTCACCTGGCTGGCCTCCTTCGCCGCCCGGGCCCGGCTGCTGCCGGTCCTGCTGGTCTTCGCCTACCGCAACGAGTTCGAGGAGAGCCGCGAGCTCCAGCAGCAGATCGAGGGCCAGGCCACCCGCCGGCACGCGCTGCGCCCGCTCAACCCCACCTCGGTCGGCCAGCTGGTCCGGGCCGAACTCGGCCCGGAGACCGAGGACCTGTTCTGCCACGAGGTCTGGGCCGTCACCAAGGGGAACCCGTACGACGTCGCCGTCCTGCTGCGCGAGGTCCGCGACCAGCAGCTCGACCCCTTCGAGGAGAACGTCAAGCAGCTGCGCGACCTGGCCGCCGCGGCCAAGGGCATGACGCTGCAGTACTGGCTGGACAAGCTCGGCAGCAACGTCCTGCGGTTCGCCTGGGCCTGCGCCCTGCTCGGCACCGACATCAAGCAGGACCTGGCCGCCACCATCTGCGCCCAGAGCCCGGCCGAGGCCGAGGAGTCCGTCCGCCAGCTGCGCCGCCAGCACGTGCTGACCACCGGCCCCACCGGCCGGCTCGACTTCGTCCACCCGGTGATCGGCACCTCGATCTACCAGACCATGCCGCCCAGCACCCGGACCGGCATGCACGGCATGGCCGCCACCGCCATCGAGCACTCCGGCGGCTCGCTCCTGGACGCCTCCCGCCACCTGCTGGAGACCCACCCCGAGGGCGACGACGGCATGGTGGCCAAGCTCCGCCAGGCCGCCACCGAGCACCTGGCGATCGGTGCGCCCGAGGCCGCGCTGCGCTGTCTCCAGCGCGCGCTGTACGAGCCGCCGGAGGAGGACGTCCGGGCCGAGGTGCTCTACGAGGCGGGCTGCGCCGCCCTCCTGACGGACCCCCTGACCACCGTCCACCAGCTCCGCCAGGCCCTCGCGCTGGAGCCCGGCCTCAGCGCCGAGCTGCGGGTCGACGCCACCTTCCGGCTCTCCGAGGTGCTGGCGCACGCCGGACAGCTGGTCGAGGCCGCCGAGGTCTGCCGGGCCGAGGCGGAGCACACCGCGCCCGGCCCCGGGCGGATGCGGCTGGAGGCGCTGCACTTCATGTGGATCGCCTGGCAGCGCGACGAGGACGACGGCCCGGCCCGCTCGCGCCGGCTGGCCGAGCTGGGCCGCACGGTCAGCGGCCGCGGCGACTCCGACCGGGCCGTCCACACCATGCGGGCCTGGGACCTGACGCTGCGCGGCGAGCCCGCGGGCCGCGCGCTCGACCTGGTCGGCCAGGCGATGGACGGCCACCGCCTGCCCGAGGGCCTCGGCTGGCGCAACAACACCTGGGGCTTCGAGTTCCCCGCCATCCTCGGCCTGACCTACACCTACACCGACCAACTCGCGACCGCCGAGCGGCTGTTCGCCGACGCCATCACCGAGTACGAGGTGGCCGGCTGGAGCAGTGGGCACCGAGGGTTCTCCTACTTCCTGATGGGCCTGGTCCGGTTCCGCCGCGGACTCCTCGCCGAGGCCGAGGACTTCCTCCGTCGCGGCCTGCGGCTCTCCGAGCGGATCGCCCCGGACATCCCGCTCCAGTGGGACACCGTCGGCGTGCTGGCCGACACCCTGCTGGCCCGCGGCCGGGTCGACGAGGCCTGGGAGCTGGCCCGCAAGTACCGCTTCGCACCGCCGTACCACCCCACCGCCATGGTGCTGCCCGACGCGCCGACCCTCTACGGCAAGCTGCTGCTCGCCAGGGGCGACCGCCACGGAGCGGCCCAGGTCTTCCGCACCGTCGGCGAGCAGCTGGACCGCCGGGGCTGGCACAACACCGTCTGGGCCCCGTGGACCGGCCACCTCGCCAAGGCCATCTCCCCCGAACGCCCCGACGAGGCGCGGGAGCTGGCCGCGGAGGCGGTCGCCCGGGCGGAGAAGTTCGGCACCGCCTCGGCGCGGGGCGCGGCCCTGCGGATGCAGGCCTCGGTCTGGGACGGCCAGTTCGCGGTCGACCGGCTGGAGGAGTCCGTCAACCTGCTCACCCAGTCCCCGGTCAGCTACGAACTCGCCTGCTCCCTGGTCGAACTCGGCGGCGCCCTGATCCGCACCGGCCGGCTGCACGACGCCGCCGAGTACTGCTACCAGGGCATCGAACTGGCCCAGAACTGCGGCGCGGACGGGCTGGTCGCCCAGGCCCGCCGCGAACTCGCCCGCGCGGGCCTGCGGCCCAACCGGCTGCGGACCCTCAGCAAGGACTCCCTCAGCCAGAACGAGCGCAGCGTCGCCGAGCTCGCCGCCAAAGGAGTACCTCCCCAGCGGATCGCCGAGCAGCTCAACGTGGCGCTGAGCATGGTCCACCGCCGCCTGGCGGCCGTCCACCGGAAGATCGGCACCGGCCCCGAGGGCCTCGCCGAGGCCCTGGGACTCGACCGCCCCAAGGACAGCTGACGCACCGGCAGGGCTGCGCCCCGCAGGGGCGCGAGGAACTGCGCGCAGTGGAAAGGCAGCACCTGCAACTGAGGGCACATCGGTCAGTTGCACGTGCTGCCGTTCCCCCGCGCGCAGTTCCTCGCGCCCCTGGGCGGGTAGCCTTGGTCCAAATCGACAAAGTCGCACAGGTTCGAACATGCGAAGGGGTCCGTCCAGATGCCGCAGACCGAGGTAAGCCGCGCGCCGTTCGACCGCACCGCCGCAGGCGCCGCCATCGAGCGCTGGACCCTGCGCAGCGGCCCGGTCGAGGCCACGGTCCTCTCCCTCGGGGCGACGCTGCACGGCCTCACCGCCCCCGACCGCGACGGCCGGAGCGCCCAGGTGCTGCTCGCCTCCGACGAGCTCGCCGCCGTGCTCGGCCCGGCGCGCCACTACGGGGCGACCGTCGGCCGGTACGCCAACCGGATCGCCGACAGCCGGATCACCGTCGACGGCGAGGACCACCCGCTCGCCCCGACCGGCAACGGAGTGACCCTGCACGGCGGCCCCGACGGCTTCGCCCACCGCCTCTGGCAGGCCACCGAACTGCCGGGCGCCGGCGTCCGCCTGACGCTGCACAGCCGGGACGGCGACCAGGGCTTCCCCGGTGCGCTGGACGTCACCGTGGACTACCTGCTGGACGGCGCCGACCTCACCATCGCCTACCACGCCGTCACCACCCGCCCCACGGTGGTCAACCTGACCAACCACGCCTACTTCAACCTCGCGGGCGAGGGCTCCGGCGACGTCCTCGGCCACCTGCTCACCCTGGAGGCCGACCACTACACCCCGGTGGACGCGCGCCAGATCCCGCTCGGCCCGTACGAGGCGGTGGCCGGCACGCCGTTCGACTTCACCACGGCCCGCCCGATCGGGAAGGCGATCGGCGAGGCGGGCGGCTACGACCACAACTGGGTGCTGCGCGGCTACGACGGCGGCACCGCTCCGTCCCGCGCGGCCCTCCTGGAGGACCCGATCAGCGGCCGCACCCTGGAGGTGCTCACCACCGAGCCGGGCATCCAGGTCTACACGGCCAACGGCTTCGACGGCGCCGTCACCGGCCCGAGCGGGGTGCCCTACGGCCGCTACTCCGGCGTCGCCCTGGAGACCCAGCACCACCCGGACTCCCCGCACCAGCCCTCGTACCCGAGCACCGTGCTGCGCCCGGGCGAGGAGTTCCGCTCCGTCACGGTCTTCCGCCTCGGCACCTCCTGACGGCCGCTCGCCGGAGGACGGCACCTCCGGCCGGCAGGAGCGGTACATCCGATTCGCCGTATATTGACCGGATGGACGGCAGCACGGAGAGCAGCGGCGAGGTGCACCGGGCGCTGGCCGCGCCGGCCCGCCGCGCGCTGCTGGCGGAGCTGACGGAGGCCGGCGAGCCGTTGGAGGCACGGCAGCTGGCCGAGGCGGTCGGCCTCCACCTGACCACCGTCCGGCAGCACCTGACCGCCCTGGTGCGGGCCGGGCTGGTCGCCGTGCACACCGAACCGGCGGCCGGCCGGGGCCGTCCGAAGCTGTGCTACACCGCCGCCCCGGAGCGCGAACAGCTGGACGCCTACCGCGAGTTGGTGGACATCCTGGCCCAGGGGTACGGCCGGCTCACCCCGTCGCAGGCGGGCCGGGAGTGGGGCACCGGCACACCGCCGCCGGACGCCCCGCTCGCGGACCAGGTGATGGCCGCCGCCGAACGCTGGGGCTTCGAGCCGGAACTGGACGGCCGCCGGGTCCTCCTCCACGGCTGCCCCTTCGCCCCCAACGCCACCCGCCACCCCGAGGTGGTCTGCGCCGTGCACCAGGGCCTGCTCGACGCCCTGGCCCCCGGCATCACCCTGCGCCCCTTCTCCGCCCCGGGCATCTGCACCATCGAGCTGCCCGGGGCGCGGTGACCTACTGCCCGGCCAGCCAGAGGTCGGGGCCGAACACCTCGTAGTGGATGGCGTCCGCCGGGACGCCGCGCTCCAGCAGCTGCCCGCGGGCCGCCCGCATGAAGGGGAGCGGACCGCAGAGGTAGGCCTGCACGCCGGTGGGCAGGGCGACGGAGGAGAGGTCGACCAGGCCGTCGGTCTCCTCGTACCAGCGGTGCAGCTCCGCCTGCGGGAGGGCTTCGGTGAGCTCGGCCAGCTCCGCGGCGTGGGCGTGCGCGGCGGGGGAGCGGTCGCCGTGGACGGCGACCACGCGGCGCTTGGAGCCGGTGCGGACCAGGTGGTCGAGCATGCCGATCATCGGGGTGCAGCCGATGCCGGCGGAGGCGAGCAGCACCGGCGCGTCGCCGTCCCGGAGCACCAGGTCGCCGAAGGGGTGCGAGACGGTGAGCTCGCCGCCGACCTCCAGGTGCTCGTGCAGCCGGCTCGACACCTCGCCGTCGCGCTTCACGGTGATCCGCCACTCGTCCCGCCCGGGGGCGGCCGAGAGGCTGTACTGCCGGATCTGCCGTGCGCCGTCCGGGAGTCGGACGCCGACGCTGACGTACTGGCCGGGCAGGAAGGCGCCGACCGGGGCGCCGTCGGTGCGGCGCAGGGTGAAGGAGACCGCGTCGGCGGTCTCGTCCTGCCGGCCGGTGACGGTCATGGACTGCCAGACGTCGCCGGGCTCCAGGCCGGCCTCCTGGTACAACTTGGCTTCCAGGGCGACGAGTTCACCGGCCATCAGCCAGTAGAGCTCGTCCCAGGCGGCGGCCACCTCGGGGGTGACGGCCTCGCCGAGCACCTCGACGATGGCGGCGAACAGGTGGGTGTGCACCACCTGGTACTGGGCCTCGGTGACGCCGAGCGAGGCGTGCTTGTGGGCGATCCGGGCCAGCATCGCGCCGGGCCGCACCTCGGGGTGCTCGACCAGCAGGGTGGCGTAGGCGGCGATCGAGCCGGCCAGTGCCTGCTGCTGCTCGCCGCTGGCCTGGTTGCCGCGGTTGAAGAGGTCGCGGAGCAGTTCGGGGTGGGCGGCGAAGAGCTTGGAGTAGAACAGCGGGGTGATCTCCCCGATGGCCCCGCCGACGGCGGGCAGGGTGGCGCGGACGGTCTCGGTCGACTGTGGGGAGAGCACGGGTCCTCCTGGATGGGGTGACGGCTGCGCTCTCAATATAAATGGTGATCGCCATTTAAAAAGTGGGCCAAAGGTCCCGATCTCCGCCGATCCGGCCCCGCCACCGTCCGGCAACGCGCAGGACACGCGGACGTAACGATCCCCGGTTCTTGCAGAAACTTGCTGCAAGACCTTTCGGCGCCGCTCGCGCCGCTGTTACGTTCCTTCCCGAGCCCGACGGCCACGAGCAACGGCGCAGTCGGCAACGGGACAGCCATTATGCGCCGTCCCCCTCCACTTCGGGCACCCCCACCTTTCCCCAAGGAGTTCTCATGCGGCGTGGCATCGCGGCCTCTGCCCTCGTTGCGGCCCTCGCGGTCACCATGGCGGCCTGTGGCAGCAGCGGCTCCGGTTCGGACGACAAGGCCGCCTCCGGCCCGGTCACCATCACCTACTGGGACACCTCCAACGCCACCAACGAGGCGCCGAACTACGAGGCCCTGGTCAAGAAGTTCGAGGCCGCCAACCCGAACATCAAGGTCAAGTTCGAGAACGTCCCGTTCGACCAGGCGCAGAACAAGCTGCAGACCGCGATGGGCGCCACCGGCGCCCCGGACGCCTTCCGCTCCGAGGTCGGCTGGACCTCGGCCTTCGCCAAGGCCGGCTACCTGGAGCCGCTGGACGGCACCGCCGCGCTCGCCGACAAGGCCGCGTTCCAGCCCAGCCTGATCCAGCAGGCCACCTTCGAGGGCAAGGTCTACGGCGCCCCGCTGGTCACCGACACCCTGGGCCTGCTCTACAACAAGGAGCTGTTCACCAAGGCCGGCATCACCAAGGCGCCCACCACCTGGGACGAGCTGAAGACCGCCGCCGCCCAGGTCAAGGAGAAGACCGGCGCCGACGGCTTCTTCCAGCGCGCCGGTGACGGCTACTACGCGATGCCCTACCTGCTCGGCGAGGGCACCGACACGGTGGACGCCAAGGGCAAGAAGATCACCGTGAACTCGCCCGAGGCCGCCAAGGCGATCGAGACCTACAAGTCGATGTTCACCGCCCCGGGCACCGTGAAGGCCGACGTCACCACCGACTCCTACGCGCACATGATGGACGCCTTCAACAGCGGCAAGGTCGCGGCGATCATCCAGGGCCCGTGGGAGGTCACCAACATCTACAAGGGCACCGCCTTCGCCGACAAGAAGAACCTCGGCATCGCGCCCGTCCCGGCCGGCTCGGCCGGCAAGGCCGGCGCCCCGACCGGTGGCCACAACGTCTCGGTCTACGCCGGCTCGGACAAGGCCCACAAGGAGGCCGCCGCCAAGCTGGCCGGCTTCCTGACCTCGGCCGAGAGCCAGGCCTTCCTCGCGCAGAAGAACTCCACCCTGCCGACCCGCACCGACGCCTTCACCGCCGAGGTCAAGGCCGACCCGGGCATCGCCGGCTTCCAGGCGGTGCTGGCCTCCGCCCAGCCGCGCCCCGAACTGCCGGAGTACTCCTCGCTGTTCGCCTCGCTCGGCACCAACCTGGGCAAGGTCGTCCAGGGCCAGTCCGACACCAAGGCCGGCCTGGACGCCGCCGCCGTGGACTACGCCAAGCTGCTCCCCGGCTTCGCCAAGTAAGCCCCAGGAAGCACCTCGCAAGCCCGCCGCCCGGGCCGCCCACCTGACGGAGGTGGCCCGGGCGGCTGCCACCCACTCCCGAGAAGGTGTCAACTCATGGCAGTCGCCGTGCAGGACGCGCCGGCCGAGGACGGACGGCGCTCCCGTCCCGGTCTGCTGGCCCGCGTCAAGCTCTCGTACAGCAAGTACTGGTACGCGTACGCGATGGTCGCCCCGGTCGTCATCGTCCTCGGGGTGCTGGTCGGCTACCCGCTGGTGCAGGGTCTGTACCTGACCCTCACCGACTCCAACAGCCTCAACTCGGCCCGCACCATCGGCGTCAAGCACATCCCGGCCACCTACGAGTTCATCGGCCTGCACAACTACGCCGACGTGCTCTGGGGCCCCGGCTCCTACGACCGCTTCTGGTCGCACTTCGTCTGGACCATCGCGTGGACGGTCATCTGCGTCACCGTCACCTACGCGACCGGTCTGGCGTTGGCCATGCTGATGAACCAGCACCTGCGCGGCCGCGGCCTCTACCGGCTGATGCTGATCCTGCCCTGGGCGGTGCCCACCTTCGTCACCGTCTTCTCCTGGCGTCTGATGCTGGCCGACGGGGGAGTGGTCAACGGACTGCTCGGCAGCGTCGGACTGCCCGAACCCTCGTGGCTCTCCGACCCGTTGGCCCAGAAGGCGGCCGCCATCGGGGTGAACACCTGGGTCGGCGTGCCGTTCATGATGGTCTCGCTCCTCGGCGGCCTGCAGTCCATCCCCGGCGAGCTGTACGAGGCTGCCGAGATGGACGGTGCCACCCCCTGGCAGCGCTTCCGTCACATCACCCTGCCGGGCCTGCGCACCGTCTCCTCCACCGTGGTGCTGCTCGGCGTGATCTGGACCTTCAACCAGTTCACCGTCATCTTCCTGCTGTTCGGCAACGGCGCGCCGGACGCGCAGATCCTGGTCACCTGGGCCTACCGCCTCGGCTTCGGCCAACAGCCCCGCGACTACGCCCAGTCGGCGACCTACGGTGTGCTGCTGCTCTCCATCCTGATCGTCTTCACCAGCTTCTACCGCCGTTGGCTGGCCCGGAACGAGGAGTCGTCCCGATGACCGCGACCATCGAGGAGGCCGTGAACACCCCGGCCCCGAAGGCGAGTTCCCCCGGCCGTCCGAAGAAGGTGCGCCGCCGCGGCGAGTCCTCACCCCTGGTGAAGGCGCTCTCGCACGCCGCCCTGGTGCTGGCCAGCCTGATCGCGCTGTTCCCGGTGCTCTACATCGGCTTCATCTCGCTCGGGCCGGACAAGATGGACTACCTGCACCCCGGGCAGATCCTCTCCAAGGTGACCTTCTCGAACTACACCAAGGTGCTGTTCGACACCGACTTCGGCACCTGGTTCCTGAACTCGGTGATCGTGGCCGGCGGTACCACCGTCTTCGGCGTGCTGGTCGCCGCCACCACCGGCTACGCGGTCTCCCGGATGCGCTTCGCCGGCCACCGCCAGCTGATGTGGACCCTGCTGGTGACCCAGATGTTCCCTATTGCGGTCCTCATTGTGCCGATGTACACCATCCTCTCCGAGCTGAAGCTGCTGGACGGCTACCTTGGCCTGATCATGGTCTACTCCGCCACCACCGTCCCCTACTGCGCCTGGCTGCTGAAGGGCTACTTCGACACCATCCCGGTCGAGATCGACGAGGCCGGGCGGGTGGACGGGCTGAGCCCCTTCGGCACCTTCTGGCGCCTGGTCATCCCGCTGGCCCGGCCGGGCCTGGCGGTCGCCGCCTTCTACTCCTTCCTCACCGCCTGGGCCGAGGTGGCCTTCGCCTCCACCTTCATGCTCAGCTCCGGCAAGTACACGCTGGCCGTGGGCCTGCAGACCTTCATCAGCCAGTACGAGAGCCAGTGGAACCTGATGGCCGCCACCTCGGTGCTGATCGCCCTCCCCGCAGCTCTGGTCTTCTACCTGGTACAGCGTCACCTCGTGACCGGTCTGACCGCCGGCGCCGCGAAGTCCTGACGGCCTGACGTACCGTCAAAACCGCCCCCGCACCTGCCTGTTGCCGCGAACCGGCCGCCCCGACCGGGCGGCCGGGCCGCCACCGAGTCCCCAAGGGATGACTGTCCATGACCCAGAACCTGGCCGACACCTCCCGGCCCGCCGCCCCCGCCGCCGAGTCCGACGCCGACTCCTCCGCTGCGAACGGTGCCGCCGGCAGAGGCTGGTGGCGGGACGCGGTCATCTACCAGGTGTACCCCCGCAGCTTCGCCGACTCCAACGGCGACGGCATGGGCGACCTGCCGGGCGTGCGCAGCCGGCTCCCGTACCTGCGGGACCTCGGGGTGGACGCGGTCTGGCTCTCCCCCTTCTACGCCTCCCCGCAGGCCGACGCCGGCTACGACGTGGCCGACTACCGCGCGGTGGACCCGATGTTCGGCACCCTGCTGGACGCCGACGGCCTGATCCGGGACGCGCACGAGCTGGGCCTGCGGATCATCGTGGACCTGGTCCCCAACCACTCCTCGGACCAGCACGAGTGGTTCCAGCGCGCCCTGCGCGAGGGCCCCGGCTCGCCGCTGCGGGACCGCTACCACTTCAAGCCGGGCAAGGGCGCGGACGGCGAACTGCCGCCCAACGACTGGGAGTCCATCTTCGGCGGCCCGGCCTGGACCCGCACCGTCGACCCCGACGGCACCCCCGGCGACTGGTACCTGCACCTCTTCGCCCCCGAGCAGCCGGACTTCAACTGGGAGAACCCGGCCGTCGCCGACGAGTTCCGCTCGATCCTGCGGTTCTGGCTGGACATGGGCGTGGACGGCTTCCGGATCGACGTCGCGCACGGCATGGTGAAGGCCCCCGGCCTGCCCGACCTCGGCGCCCACGACCAGCTCAAGCTGCTCGGCAACGACGTGATGCCGTTCTTCGACCAGGACGGCGTGCACGCCATCTACCGCGCCTGGCGCCGGATCCTGGACGAGTACCCGGGCCAGCGGATCGGCGTCGCCGAGGCCTGGACCCCGACCGTCCAGCGCACCGCCAACTACGTCCGCCCGGACGAGCTGCACCAGGCCTTCAACTTCCAGTACCTGGGCACCTCCTGGGACGCCGCCGAGCTGCGCGAGGTGATCGACCTCTCGCTGGACTCGATGCGCCCGGTCGACGCCCCGACCACCTGGGTGCTCTCCAACCACGACGTCACCCGGCACGCCACCCGCTTCGCCAACGAGCCGGGCCTGGGCACCCAGATCCGCACCCCCGGCGACCGCGAGCTGGGCCTGCGCCGGGCCCGCGCCGCCTCCCTGCTGATGCTCGCCCTGCCCGGCTCCGCCTACGTCTACCAGGGCGAGGAGCTCGGCCTGCCGGACGTCACCGACCTGCCCGACGAGGTCCGCCAGGACCCGTCCTTCTTCCGCGCGGAGGGCCAGGACGGCTTCCGCGACGGCTGCCGGGTGCCGATCCCGTGGTCCGGCACCGAGGCCCCCTACGGCTTCGGCCCGACCGCCGGCGGCCCCAGCTGGCTGCCGCAGCCCGACAGCTGGGCCGGGCTCAGCGTCGAGGTCCAGACCGGCGACCCGACCTCCACCCTGGAGCTCTACCGCTCCGCCCTGACGATCCGTCGCTCCCACCCGGACCTCGGCGCCGGCGAGTCGGTGGAGTGGCTGGAGACCGGCGAGCACCTGCTCTCCTTCCGCCGCGGTTCCTTCGTCTGCACCGTGAACACCGGCTCCGAGCCGGTCCGGATCGCCGCTCCCGGCCGTATCCTGCTCTCCTCCACCGAGGCCGTCGCGGTGGAGGGCGAGACGGTCCTCCCGGCGGACAGCACCATCTGGTGGGCGGTCTGACATGGTTGCAATAGGCTCTGGGATCGTGACTACGGCGCGACTCTCGGACATCGCGGCGCAGGCGGGGGTCAGCGAGGCCACCGTCAGCCGCGTCCTCAACGGCAAGGCGGGCGTCTCCGCGACGACCCGTCAGACGGTGCTGGCCGCACTCGACGTGCTCGGGTACGAGCGGCCCACCAGGCTGCGCCAGCGCAGCGCCGGCCTGATCGGCCTGATCACGCCGGAGCTGAGCAACCCGATCTTCCCCGCCCTGGCCCAGGTGATCGAGCAGGTGCTGAGCCGGCACGGCTTCACGCCGGTGCTCTGCACCCAGACCCCGGGCGGCTCCACCGAGGACGAACTGGTGGAGATGCTGGTCGACCGGGGCGTGGCGGGCATCGTCTTCGTCTCCGGCCTGCACGCCGACTCCACCGCCGACCACGACCGGTATGCCAAGCTGACCGGCCGCCAGGTGCCGTTCGTGCTGATCAACGGCTACAGCGAGAAGATCGCCGCGCCGTTCATCTCGCCGGACGACCGGGCCGCGATGTGGATGGCCGTCCAGCACCTGGTCGAACTCGGCCACGAGAAGATCGGCCTGGCGGTCGGTCAGCGGCGCTACGTGCCGGTGCTGCGCAAGATCGAGGGCTTCACCGCCGCGGTCGGCGAGTACCTCGGCCTCGGCCCGGACCAGGCCGCCGAGTACGTCCACCACACGCTGTTCAGCGTGGAGGGCGGGCACGCCGCGGCCAACGCCCTGCTGGACAAGGGCTGCACCGCGATCGTCTGCGGCAGCGACCTGATGGCGCTCGGCGCGATCCGGGCGGTCCGCCAGCGCGGGATGGCGGTACCGAAGGACGTCTCGGTGGTCGGTTTCGACGACTCGCCGCTGATCGCCTTCACCGAGCCGCCGCTCACCACCGTCCGCCAGCCGGTCGAGGCGATGGCCACCGCCGCCGTCGACGCCCTGCTGGAGGAGGTCAACGGCAGCGGCTCGCAGCGCGGTGAGTTCATGTTCCAGCCCGAGCTGGTCATGCGCGGCTCCACCGGCCCGCGCCAGCACGGGCGTTAGGACGCGCGCGAGGGGCCCGGGGTCGTCGTGACCCCGGGCCCCTCCGTGCTGTCAGCCCTCCTGGACGACACCGCCCTTGGGTTCGGTGAGGCGGGCCTCGTCGGCGGCGTCGCCGGTCCGCGCCTCGGTGCGGCGCGAGCGCGCGAGGTAGTCGCGCAGGATCAGCTCGACGGCGTCCTGCGGGTTCTTGGTGCCGGCGAGGAGCATCAGCTCGATCGCGAAGTCGGCTTCCAGGGAGACGTTGACCTTGGCCATGGCGGCAGGATACGGCCGTGCCCCCGGAGCCGACCAGGTCTCCGGGGGCACGGCTTCATGCCGTCGTCAGACGCGGCCCGCGAAGTCGGGGGCCCAGTTGGCGATGGTCTCGGTCTTCACGCCGGCGCGGGGGTTGGCCGCCTCGACGTACTTGCCGCCGCCCAGGTAGATGGCGACGTGGTAGACGCCGGAGTTGGCGCCGTTGTTGGACCAGAACAGCAGGTCGCCCGCCTGGAGGTTGTCCAGCGAGACCCGGGTGGCGGCGTCCGCCTGGTCGTTGGCCACCCGCGGCAGGGAGATCCCGGCCTGGCGGAAGGCCGCCTGGGTCAGGCCGGAGCAGTCCCAGCCGCCGTTGCTGCTGCCGCCGTAGACGTAGGCCTGGCCGACCTTGGAGAGCGCGAAGTTGATCGCGGCGGCCTTGGAGCCGGTCGCGACGGTCGCGGTCTGCTCGGCGGCTGCGGCGGCGGACTTCTTCGCCTTGGTGGTGGTGCCGGTGGAGGCCGAACCCGACTGCGGGGCGGTCGACTTGGGGGCCGGAGCCGGAGCCGGGGCGGCCTGGGCGACGTTGCCCAGGACCAGCTGCTGGCCCGGGTAGATCATGTCCGGGCCCTCGGTGAGCTGAGCCTTGTTCAGCTCGTAGAGCTTCTCCCAGCCGCCCTCGACGTTCTGCTGCTGGGCGATGGTGGAGAGCCAGTCACCGGCCACCACGGTGTAGCTCTTGGCGGCGGCGGGCTGCGCGGCCGGCTGGGCGGCGGGCTGCTCGGCGGCCTTGGGGGCCTCCGCCTTCGGGGCCGCGGTGGTGGTCGAGGAGGTGTCGACCTGGGCGGCGGCGCCGCCCTTGGTCAGGCCCGCCTTGACGGAGCAGACCGGCCAGGCGCCGGGGCCCTGGGAGGCGAGCACCTTCTCGGCGACCGCGATCTGCTGCGCCTTGGTGGCCTGGTTGGCCTGCGGCGCGTACTGCTTGCCGCCGAACTCGGCCCAGGTGCTGGAGGTGAACTGCAGGCCGCCGTAGAAGCCGTTGCCGGTGTTGATCGACCAGTCGTTGGTGGACTCGCACGCGGCGACCTTGTCCCACACGGAGACGGGGGCGGCCGAGGCGGTGCCGGCGGTGAGGGTCGGGATGGTGAGGCCGATGCCCACGACGCCGGTGGCGGCGATGAGTCGGCGGGCACGCTTGGAAGTGGTGCTGGACAGCACGAAGACGCGTTCCTCTCCCACGCCTGCGAGGTGAGCTGTCGGATTCGGGCTGGAGTTGCCCGGCCGTGCCTGAGCGCGGCTTCACCCCAAGCCTGAAATCGGTCATACATGACCAAAACCAGGCGACTTACCTGTGGTTCCCCCGCCCCTGCCGCGGTGCTGATGAGCTGCCGACCCGTCCGGCGGCAGGATTCGGCGTTCCGGAGGGGCTGGGTCCGTGTGGTCACGAACAGGGCGTCACGTTAGGCAGAGTTAAGTTGAAACCGCAAACCCCTGTGATGCTGATCATGGTTTCTTTACCGACTCTTCATGAACCGGAAGCTGTCGATCCGGATGTCGATTCCGATCGATTCTGTTCAAATTCCTTGCGAGCAAAGGGATTTGCCTATGCTTCGGGTCATGCGGCACGCGAGAGGGCCCCAGCCGGGCCCGGCGGACAACGGATCGGCAAAGGTCAGTCGCCGGAAGCTCCTCATCGGCCTGGCGATCGGCACCGCCCTGGCGGCGGTCGGGGTGGAGGAGGTGGTGCGGCGCAGCGGCAGCGGTCCTGACGCCCCCTCGGCGGCGAAGCCACCGCCACCGACGGAAGCTTCGCACTCGCACGGTGCCTCTCCGAGTGCCTCTGACACCCCGTCCGCCTCCGCCTCGGCCACCGAGTCGGCCTCCCCCTCGCCCTCCGAGACGGTGCGGCCGCGGAGCTGGTCCGACCCGGCCGGCTGGAGCGGCGGCGCCGCGCCCCGCCCCGGCGCGGCGGTGCGGATCACCGACCACGTGCTGCTGGACGGCGACGTGACGGTGGGTTCGCTCCTGGTCGAACCGTCAGGTTCGCTCACCTTTGCCCCGGATCGTCCGGTTTCGCTCACCTCGCACGGCAACGTCGAGGTCCGCGGCGCGCTCACCCTCGCCCCGTCGAACGCCGCCACCGTCCACGCCGTCCGCTTCCCCGCGGTCGACGAGGGACGCTTCCAGGGCGGCGGGATGGCCCTGGTGGAGAGCGACACCGGCCTCTGGGTCACCGGCTCCGGCCGGCTCCGCCTGGCGGGCGCCCAGCGCACCGCCTGGGTCCGTGCGGCCGGCCCGCTGAAGGCCGGCGACACCAGCATCCGGCTGGCCGCCGCCCCGGCCGGCTGGCAGGTCGGCGACGAGCTCGCCGTCACCCCGACCGGGACGCCCGACGCCGAGGGCTTCTCCGAGCGCTACGACCACCGCACCGTCACCGCCGTCAACGGATCCACCGTCAGCCTGGACGGCCCGCTCAAGTACGCCCACCCCAAGGTCACCACCGGCGGCGGGGTGAGCGTCGGCGCCGAGGTGCTCAACCTGACCCGCAACGTCCGGGTCGAGGGCACCGAGAAGGGCCGGGCCCACGTCCACATCACCAGCAACCAGCGGGCCGACGTCCGCTACGCCGCGCTGCGCTGGATGGGCCCGAGGTCGGCCGGCAAGGAGAAGTGGGCCGGCAAGCCCGTCACCGAGCCGGTGCTCGGCCGGTACGGGCTGCACTTCCACATGCTCGGCGACACCACCCGGGGCACCGTGGTGGAGGGCGTGGTGGTGCGCGACACCGGCAGCCACGCCTTCGTGCCGCACAACTGCCACGGCATCACCTTCCGCTCCTGCATCGCCCACCAGACCTGGGAGGACGCCTACTGGTGGGACGGTCCGCTGGACACCCGCACCCCCCAGGGGCCCTCGCACGACATCACCTACGACGCCTGCGTGGCCTCCCGCACCCAGTTCGACCCCAACCCGCGCGGCTACCGGCTGACGGGCTTCAGCCTCGGCGCGGGCAAGGGCGGGGTGGCGCGGGACTGCGTGGCGGTCGGCGTCCAGGGCGCCAACGGCGCCTCCGGCTACGAGTGGCCGGAGACCAGCGAAGGGGTGTGGACCTTCGAGCGCTGCCTGGCCCACAACAACCTGGAGAACGGCATCTTCGTCTGGCTGAACGCCGAATTCCACCACACCGTCGGCCAGTTCGTGGCCTACCACAACGGCGGCTGGGGCATCGAGCACGGCGCCTACCTGAACGACTTCGACTACAACGGAACCGTCCTGTACGGCAACGCGGCCGGCGGAGTGGCGATCCACGCGCTCGGCCGGGACAAGGGCACCGTCTTCGACGGCCTGCTGATCGACGCGGCCGGGCAGTCGGACTACGCCGTCTCCACCGCGCTCCACCAACTCCCCGGCGAGACCGTCCAGGTGACGCGCAGCACGTTGAGGGGATACCGGAAGGCCGGGGTCGCGCTGCGCGCGGTGGACGGCGGGGCGCCGGAGGACATCGCCATCCTGGACTGCGAGTTCAGCGGCACCGAGCTCTGGATCGACCCCAAGCTGCCGACCCCGAAGCGGGTGGTGCTGCGCCGGGCCGGGGCGGACCAGGCCCAGGAGATCCACCTCTCGGGCGCGCCGACCCCGACCACCAGCGCCGTTCCGCCGCGCGCCGTGGTCACCCCGCGGATCGCGCTGCGGGACGCGGCGCCGCTCTCCTGAGTCCTGGGTCGCGGGGTCCACACGGGGACGGACGCGAGGGGGCCCCGTACGGTTGCACACCGTACGGGGCCCCCTCGTGCTGTCGGGGTGTCAGGCCTCCGGCTGCTCCTCGAAGGCGGGCTGCGGGAGCGCTGCCAGGTACGCCGAGACGATCAGCTGGCCGACGGCCGGGTAGGCGCCGAGCGGGGCGGCGCTGGGGCAGCCCGCCTCCTCGGCGGCGGTGGCCAGCAGCTCCGGGTCGGCCTCGGGGCCGATCACCAGCGGGGCCAGCGCGGGGCGCTGGGAGCCGGTCGCCTTCAGGTGGTTGACGGCCGCCAGCACCGAGCCGGGCACGTCGAGCGCGGCGCCGACCACCGGGACGGCCAGGCGGGCGGCCAGCAGCACGCCGGTGATCTCGGCGGCCTGGGCGGCGTCCTCACCGCCGGCGGTGGTGAGCACGATGCCGTCCGCGGCGGTCGCGATGGCGAACAGCCGGGCCCGGTCGGCCCGGGCCAGCCCGGCCTCGGAGAGGCGGACGTGGACGGCCTCGGCCAGCAGCGGGTGCGGGCCGAGCACGTCCGTCACGACGGCGCCGTGCGCGGCGGCCAGCTCGTGAAGGCCGGTCAGGAAGCCGTGCGGGCCCGGGAGGAGGGGCACCAGCACCGGGGCGGGCAGCCCGGCCTCGGCGGCCCGGGCGAGCAGCTCGGCCACGGTGGGGGAGGAGTCGTCCTGGGAGCCGTCCAGGTAGGCGGCGGCGGTCTCGATGCCGGGCTGCTCGCCGCGCACGATCGAGAGCAGTTCCTCGACCACGGGGCGGACCTCCGGCCCGGCGGTGGCCGGAACGGCCAGCACCAGCGTCGGCGAACCCGCCGGGATCTCCGGCCGCTCGGGACGGCGGTGGCGCCCCCGCGCACGGGAGCCTGGAGTACGTACGGGCAGTGCCGGGCCCGGGATGGCTGCTGTGCTCATGGCGGAGATCGTAGGACATCTCGCCCTACCTCCCACAGCCGGGCCGGAGTCCGGACAGTGATCGGCGTCACAATCCGACAGAGGTGACGGACCGTGAGCCATCTCGAGAAACCCCCGAAGATCGACAACCCGCTGGAGTTCGAGTACGCGCAGTCATCGGTATGTCCACGATTGGCCCGCGTTTGTCCTGATACGGGGCCTCAACTCGCTTGTCGGACACCCGTGCTGACTGATTGATGCCCCACATCGTGCACGCGCAAACACCCGTGCTGATGCACGTGCACTGGAGCTATCATCACGTCAAGTGAGGCGAACGCCTGTCACGTCGGGGAGAATCCACATGCAGAACACCACGTACAACGGCATGCCTTCCGCGGACCTCGAGGGTGTGGTCTGGCAGAAGAGCCGCCACAGCAACTCGCAGGGGAACTGCGTGGAGTTCGCGGCGCTGCCGGGTGGTGACGTCGCGATGCGCAACTCCCGCTTCCCGGACGGGCCGGCCCTGGTCTACACCCGCGCGGAGATAGCGGCGCTGCTGCTCGGTGCGAAGGACGGGGAGTTCGACCACCTGGCGGGCTGACAGCCCGTCGGACCGGGGGCACCGGGGCCGTCGCGAGGGGATCGCGGCGGCCTTTCGTCGTGTCCGGGCCCGACGGGGCGTCAGACGGACGGGTGCCCCGTCGGCGGGTGCCGGATGACGGCGGGTCAGGCGGAGCGCCGGTGGCGGCCGGGGGCGGCCGCAGGGGCGGGGACGGTGTCGGCCTCGAACACGGCCCAGACCACCTTGCCCGCGCCGGCCAGCGGGTGCCAGCCCCAGGAGCGGCTGAAGGAGTCCACCAGGTGCAGGCCGCGGCCGGACTCGGCGACGAAATCGGGCTCGCGGGCCACCGGACCCTGGCTGCTCGGGTCACTGACGGCACAGACCACCTGGGGTGCGCGGTGCACCAGGCTTATTCGGATCGGCAGAAGGCGCGCATCGGCCCGCGGCTCCACGGTACGGTCGGGACCGGGCTGCACCGGCAGCCGGACCGCCGACGCGGCGTCGGGCCGCTGCAGCAGGGCGTGCCGCAGCGCGTTGGTGACCAACTCCGAGGCCACCAGGGCGATGTCGTCGAAGAGGGGAGCCAGGCCCCAGCCGTGCAAGGTCTCCCTGGCGAACTCCCGGGCCGTCTTCACGGCCTCGAAGCGGGGAGCGAGGGTGCAGCTGACCACGTACGGGTCGGCCGCGATGGCCGTACCGGTGCTCATGAAGAGCTCCTCCCATAAGGGGGCGGACACGGCGGGACCCACCGGGGTCATGCCGGTCACCTCCGACTCGCTCGGCCGCGCGGCCACCGGGCCGACGAACCACGTCCGCACACGGCTATCCGGCCGCGCGGGGGCGCGGCCGGAGGCGTGTGCGGAATCGCGCGTGGGGACGTCGACACGGTGCCCGCGGGGGTGCCAGGGGTGTGCAGGTGCACGTGCACCATGGTCCCGTGCGCACACTGCGGATGCAAGAGTCGATTCACGTGCAGTCGCACCTTTGGCATATGCAAGCGCCGGATGCACGTGCATCCTGGGAGGGTCGGAGCAGAACTGGCAGATTGATCAGTCAGTACCGGCACCCAGAGCGCTCAACTGATGGCAGACTGTGCGCTGTTTGCTCACGGCGGAGGTTTTGACGGCAATGACCACAGTCCAGCCCGGTGGCGGTTCGATGGTGCGCCGGATCCTGCTCGGCTCGCAGCTCCGCCGGCTCCGGGAGTCCCGGGGCATCACGCGGGAGGACGCCGGCTACCAGATCCGCGCCTCCGAGTCGAAGATCAGCCGCATGGAGCTCGGTCGCGTCTCCTTCAAGGAGCGCGACGTCGCCGACCTGCTCAGCCTCTACGGGGTGGACGACGGCGCCGAGCGCGAGGCGCTGCTCGGCCTGGTCCGCGAGGCCAACAAGTCCGGCTGGTGGCACAGCTTCAACGACGTGCTGCCGGGCTGGTTCCAGACCTACGTCGGTCTGGAGGAGGCGGCCGCCCAGATCCGCACCTACGAGGTGCAGTTCATCCCTGGTCTGCTGCAGTGCGAGGAGTACGCCCGCGCGGTCTTCTCGCAGACCCGCCCGGTGATCACCGAGGAGGAGCTGGAGCGCCGTCTGAGCCTGCGGATGCGCCGTCAGAAGCTGCTCAGCGACGGGCCGGGCCCGCGCCTGTGGGCCGTGATCGACGAGGCCGCGCTGCGCCGCCCGGTCGGCGGCCCCAAGGTGATGCGCGCTCAGGTCCAGTACCTGCTCGACGTGTCGGAGCAGGCCAACGTGGTGATCCAGGTGATGCCGTTCCGCTTCGGCGCGCACGCGGGGGAGAGCGGCGCGTTCTCCATCCTGCGCTTCCCCGAGCAGGACCTCGCCGACGTGGTCTACCTGGAGCAGCTCACCAGCGCCCTCTACCTCGACAAGCGCGACGACGTGGACGCCTACGTCCAGGTCATGGAGCGCCTGTGCGTGGACAGCCTGACGCCGGAGCAGACCAAGGACCTGCTCACCCGGATACTGTCCGGCAACTGATCTTCTCTCCGTCAGGGGCCCGGGCAGACTCATGTCCGGGCCCCTGACGCATTCCTGACAGGTCGTCAGACCCCGGCCCGGCTCAGACCCGGGTCGGCGGCTGCGCGCGCGGTGGCGCCTCGGGCAGCGGCGGCCGGCCCAACTCCCAGGCCAGGCCGTAGCGGTAGAACAGGTCCGCCCGGATCGGCGGCAGCGAGACCGCCGCGCCCGGCAGCAGCAGCCCGATCACCCCGCCCATCAACGCGCTGCGCAGCACCGCGTGTTCGGCCACCGGGTCGGCCGCGCCCCAGTCGCCCAGCAGCCCCTGGAGGATGCCGCCCAGGGTGCGCTGCTCGGGGTCCTTCACGAACGCGCCCACGTCCGGGTCGAGGATCAGCGCCAGGTGCGAGCGCATCACCCGGGGGTGGTCCAGCGCCAGCCCGAGCACCGCGTCGATCGCCCGGGCCAGCCGGGCCTCCGGGTCGCTGCCCCCGGGCAGCTCCGCCAGGGCGGCGGAGAGCGTCAGGTGCATCATCCGGTGGGTGGCCGCCTGCATCAGCAGCCGCTTGCTGTCGAAGTAGTACGTCAGCAGCCCCCGCGCCAGCCCCGCCCGCTCGGCGATGTCGCCCAGCGTGGTCTTGGCGTACCCGTTCAGGTCCACCAGATCGACCGTCGCCTGCATGATGCGGAGCCGGGAACGTTGGCGCATTTCCTCATTGACCGATTCCCCGCGAGGTGCCATCGTGTCTGCTCCGTACGTTGATTGGCTCCCAGCCAATATACTGTGCGGGAGCCGCTCGCCCGGCCCTTCGGGCTACGCGTACGGCGACGGGGCCGGGTCCACCAACACGGGGGTTTGGTGGACCCGGCCTCCGTCATGAACCGACCCGGTGGGTCAGCCCTTGGTGAGCACCTCGGCCGGCGCGGGGGTCTCTGCGGCGTTGCGGGTGTAGTCGTAGTCCGGCACCGCCACCGGCGCCTTGCGCCGCTCCAGCGCCACGCCCACGGCGGCCACCACGAAGCCGACCAGCGAGATCCCGGTGACCAGCAGCAGGGCCGGGCGGTAGCCGTCCAGCTGGGCCGCGGCGCTCTCCCCGCCGCCGCTGCCCGAGGTGATCACGGCGGTGACGGCGGCCATCACCAGGGCGCTGCCGACCTGGAAGGCGGTGTTCACCAGGCCCGAGGCCAGGCCCTGCTCCTCGTCGTCGACGCCGTTGGTGGCCGCGATGTTGACCGAGGGGAAGCCGAGCGCGAAGCCGATGCCGAGCAGCACCATGCTGGGCAGCACCAGCGTGGCGAAGCCGCTGTGCTCGTCGAGCCGGAGGAAGAGCGCGTAGCCGAGGGTCAGCGAGAGCACCCCGAGCACCATCAGGCGTCCGGTGCCGAAGCGGTCCACGATCGAACCCATCTTGGTCGCCGAGAGGGCGACCAGTGCGCCGGCCGGGAGGAAGGCCAGCGCCATCTCCAGGGCCGACCAGCCGAGCAGCCGCTGGAGGTAGAGCGTGGCGATGAACTGGAAGCCCGCGTAGGAGCCGAAGAGCGCCAGCGCGGTCAGGTTGGCCCGGGCCACGCCGCCGTTGCGGAAGATGCCGAGCCGCACCAGCGGGTGCGCGGTGCGCTGCTCGATCACCAGGAAGGCCGCCGCGAGGGCGAGCACCAGGACCAGCGAGCCGATGGTGCGCAGGCTGGCCCAGCCGGCGCTCTGGGCCTCCGTCACGGTGAACACCAGCAGGAGCAGCGAGCCGGTGCCGGTGACCGCGCCGGCGATGTCGTACCCGGCGGAGCCGCGCGGCGGCCGGGGCTGGCGGGGCAGCAGGCGGAACGCGAAGACCAGGGCGATCAGCGCGACGGGCACCGGCATCAGGAAGGTCCAGCGCCAGCCCGCCGAGGTGAGCAGGCCGCTGAGCACCAGGCCGAGCGAGAAGCCGCTGGCGCCGGTCACGGTGTAGATGCTGAGCGCGCGGTTGCGGGCCGGGCCCTCGGCGAAGGTGGTGGTGATGATCGACAGTCCGGCCGGGGCGGTGAAGGCCGCCGCCACGCCCTTGACGAAGCGCGCCGCGATCAGCAGCCCGCCGTCGTCGACCACGCCGCCGAGCAGGGAGGCGGCGGCGAAGACGGCGAGGGCGACCAGGAAGACCTGACGGCGGCCCAGCAGGTCGGCCGCCCGGCCGCCGAGCAGCAGCAGGCCGCCGTAGCCGAGCACGTAACCGCTGACCACCCACTGGAGGGTGGAGGTGGAGAGCTGGAGGTCGGTGCCGATCGAGGGCAGTGCCACGCCGACCATCGACACGTCGAGGGCGTCGAGGAAGAGCGCGGCGCAGAGCACGATCAGGGTGCCCCAGAGCCGGGGGCTCCAGGCTTCGTCGCCGTGGACGGACGGGGCGTCAGAGGGGGTGGCGGGAGCGGCGGATGCCGATGGCTCTCGTGCTGTGGTCATGGGGAGGACACTTCCATGCACGTGCATTCAATGCAAGTCGATTTAATGTGTGCGCAATAAGTTCATGCGCATGTGGTAGGGTGGCCGCGTGTCCGAACCCGATGTCCCCGCCGACGGGGCGAACCTGGTCTCCGACTGGCGCGACCTGCTGGCCCGTCAGGCGGCCACCGCCTGCGCGCTCGACCGCGAGCTGGGCGAGCTGCACGGGCTGGGAATGAGCGAGTTCGAGGTGCTGGAGCGCCTCTACGAGGACGAGCGGAAGCCCCTGCACGAGACGCGGCTGCGGGTGCAGGACCTCTCTGCCCAGGTCCACCTGAGCCAGAGCGCCCTCTCCCGCCTGATCGGCCGCCTGGAGAAGGCGGAGCTGGTCGAGCGGGCCATGTGCTCCTCGGACCGGCGCGGCATCTACGTCACCCTCACCGAGGCCGGCCGGCAGCGCTACGAGGACGCCCGGCCGGTCCACCGCGAGGTGCTCGCCCGCACCCTGGGCGGTGGCCCCGGCGCGCCCGGAGGCAAGCGGCAGGACGGCTGAGGCTCCGTCAGGTCCGGGCCGGTTCACCGTCAGGCGGCGGTGCCCAGCCGGACCAGGTCCCGGACCAGGGCGGCCGTCCCCTCCGGGAGGGCGGTCGAACCGTTCGCCAGCAGGATTCCGGCCAGGCCCTCCGCCGGCGCGACGAGCAGGGCGGAGCGGAAGCCCGGCACCGAACCGGTGTGCCCGGCGAAGCCCGGCCCGCCATCGCGCGCCGGGTCGTCCGGCCAGAGCTCCAGACCCAGGCCGTAGCACCCGTCCGGCACTGCCGGGCGGCGCATCTCGGCCAGGGTCGCCGCGCTCAGCACCCCGTCCTGACCCCAGGTCAGGAACGCCGCCCAGCGCACCAGGTCGTCGAGGGTGGACCAGTGCTGCCCGGACGGTGACATCACGCCGAAGTCGTACGACGGGACGGCCGTCGGTCCGCCGGTCTCCGGGTCGGCCGCCCAGCCGGTGGCGGCCGGTGCCGCCGGCAGGCGGGTGGTGCGGCGCATTCCCAGCGGACGGAGCAGCTCGGTCCGCACGCACTCGGCCCACGGGGCCGCGCGGTGCCGCTCCACCAGCGCTCCGAGCAGGGTGAAGCCGACGTCGGAGTAGTGGTGCACCGCACCGGCCGGGTACAGCGTGGGCGGCTGCCCGAACAGACCGGCGGGGAAGTCGTCGGTGCCGTCCCGCCGCCAGGTGGCGGGCGGGCCGGCGGGCACGCCGGAGGTGTGGGCGAGGAACTGGCCCACGGTGGCGGCACCGACCGGCTCCGGCAGGCCGGCCAGGTGGCGCCCCAGCGGGTCGTCCAGGCCGAGCCGTCCCTCGTCGCGGAGCCGGAGCACCAGGGCGGCGGTGAGGGTCTTGGTGATCGAGCCGATCCGGAACTGGGTGTCGGCGTCCAGCGGGTGGCCGTCCACGGCGCCCGTGGCGCCCCGCCAGAGGGGCCGGCCGTCCCGGAGCACCACGGCGGTCGCCGCCGTCGCGCCGAGGGCGGTACGGGCCGCCTCCAGGCGGTGGTCGAGCAAGAGGCGGGTGGCGGTGCGGAGTTCGTCGTTCACCAGGGGACGGTAGCCCGGCGGGGAGGGTGCGGGGCCACCGAATTCGGCCCCGTACAGTTCGGGTCGGGTCGGTGTCGGCCTGGCAAGGGGGATGTGGCGGTGGAGCTCGCGCGGTCGTGGGTCGAGGGGTGGGCGGTGTCCCGGGGGCTGGCCGGGCCGGCGACGGTGCCCTGGGGGCTGCGGATCGAGGTCGGGAAGCCGCGGGAGACGGTCCGTCACGTCCTGCTCGACGCGGAGGCCCGCACCACCCGTGCCCTGGCCGCCTCGGTCACCGAACCCGCCGTCTGCGTCAAGGGTTTCCTCCCCGCCACCGAGCTGGACCCGTACTTCCCGGCCACCGGCTGGCTGCCGCTCGACCCCTGCTTCCTGATGGCCACCGAGCTGCGCCCGCCGCGGGTACGGGTGCCCGAGGGCTACACCGTCACCACCTCGACCGCCGACGGCGTCGCCACCGTCCGCGTCCTCTGCGCCGACGGTGGCCCCGCCGCCTCCGGGCAGGCGGGCCTGACCGGCACCGTCTGCGTCCCGGATCAGATCTCCACCGAACCGGCCCACCGGCGAAGGGGGTTGGGCACGGTGGTGATCGCGGCCCTCACCGACGTGGCGCTCGCCCACGGGGTCTCGACGGGTGTCCTCGGGGCGACCGTCGAGGGCCGCGCGCTCTACGAGGCCCTCGGCTGGCGGACCCTCGCCCCGCTGAACGGCTACGTCTCCCGGGCCCGCTGAGGTGCCGGGGCCGTCGTGGTGCCGGGCCCGGTCGGGTCCGCCCTCCCTGACGCGCAGTCAGATCCGGCCCGGGGCCGGGGCTATAGTGCAGGCGTTCCGGGGGTGGCCGGTCGGGCCGCAGCCCGGCCACGTCGTCGAGGAGGACGTCCGATGGGACCCGTCACACTGATCACCGGGGGATCGACCGGTATCGGTGCCGCCACCGCCCGGGCCCTGCTCAAGGAGGGCCACCGGGTGGCCGTCACCGGACGGGACGCGGACAAGCTGGCCGCCTTCGCCGCCACGGCCGGAGCGGGCGAGGAGCTGCTGACGGTCACTGGGGACGCCGGCGACGAGCACGACGTCGCCGCCGCGGTGCGCCGCGTGGTGGACACCTGGGGCGGGCTGGACAACGTCATCGCCAACGCCGGGTTCTCGCTGCCGGGGAACCTGGAGAGCCACGCGCCCGAGGACATGCGGGCCATGGTCCTCACCAACGTCCTGGGCCCGGCGCTGCTGGTGCGGGAGACCCTGCCGCTGCTCAGGGAGTCCAAGGGCCGGATCGTGCTGATGGGTTCGGTCGCGGGGGTGCGCCACACGCCCGGCAACCTGTACTCGGTCACCAAGTGGGCCGTGCACGCGCTGGCCGAGAACACCCGGCTGCTGGTCGGCCAGGACGGGGTCGGCGTGACCGTCGTCGCCCCCGGGGTGGTGGACACCCCGTTCTGGGACGAGCGCGGCGGCAGCCCCGGGACGGCGCTGACCGCCGAGCAGATCGCGAACACGATCGTCTTCGTCCTCGGTCGACCCGCGGGCGTGGACGTCAACCACATCACCGTGCGGCCGACGGGGCAGCTCGGCTGAGCGGACCGTCGACGGCCCGCTCAGATCAGGCTGACCAGGCCCGGGGCGGCGGCCAGCAGGATCGCGGCGGCGGGGGCGGCCAGGGCGGCCACCGTGAGGCGCAGGCGGTGGTGGACCGGCAGGCGGGGTTCGCCGGCGAGCAGGCGGTCGACGCGGCGCGGGGTCTCGGCGAGCTGCTGCGGGGGGCAGGCGGCGCCGAAGACGCCCCGGCCGCTGTTGATCTCCACCAGGGCCAGCGCCGTGGTCACCCGGCCGTGCCGGCGGGCCGCCCGGTCGTCGGCCGCCAGCTCCACCAACTCGCCCACCTGGTCCCGGAAGGCGGAGAACACCCCGACCCCGGGGAAGCCGCTCGCCAGCGCCTCGGCGGACTGCGCCAGCCAGTGGTGCCGGTGCCGGACGTGCCCGCGCTCATGGCTGAGCACCGCCGCCAGCTCACGGTCCGTCAGCTGCTGCAGCGCCCCCGTGGTCACCACCAGCCGGGAGGACGGACCCGGCAGCGACCAGGCCTCCGGGCGGACGTTCTCCAGCACCACCAGCCGCTCCCGCCCGGCGCCCTTGCGGGCGCCCAGCCCCTCGGGCAACTCCGGCGCACGGTGGGCCAGTTCGGCGGAGCGACGGTCGCGCAGCGCCCGGGCGGAGCGGACCTCCCGGGAGAGCGAGTACGCCGTCCACAGCCCGCCGGCCGCCAGCAGCGCGGCCGTCAGCCGCCCCCACCCCTCCGCGTCGGCCAGGCCGTAGGCGGCCTCCACCCCGTGCGGGGCGGTCGAGAACAGCAGACCCCGGACCGGCGGCAGCGCGGCGGAGGCGGCCAGCAGCAGCGCCAGCACGCAGCACAGCAGCACCGCGACGACCAGGCACTGCCACACCAGCAGGGCCAACACCGGCTCCCGGTCCGCCCACCGCACCCGCGCCAACAGCCGCGGCGCCACGGTGGCCAGCACCGCCCCGAGCACCAGCAGACCGAACAGAGCCGTCATGGCAGCAACCTACGCGCTCCACCGCCCCGCGAGAACCCGCTACGGCCCAACATGACCCACGGCACACTTGTTGTACGTGGCTAGGCCTCTGGGGGCGCGAGGAACTGCGCGAGGCGGAAGGCGGCCCAGTGCTGGATCGGGGCAGGCGAGCCAGTTGCACGTGTTGCCGTTCCCCTGCGCGCAGTTCCCCGCGCCCCTGTCGGGGCGCTCTCTGCAGTGGGCGTCAGTCCGCTACATGGTCAGCAGCATCGCGAACATGCCGACGCCCATGGCCGAGCGGCAGGCGCGCGTCACGTGGGCGGAGACCGCGACGGTGTGGCCGGTCGGGGTGACGAGGAGGCGGGTGCCGCTCCAGACGGTGTAGCCGCCGAAGTACAGCAGGAGCAGACCCGTCAGCAACGGCAGCCCCGCCGCGCCGTGGTGGGCGGCCGGGCTGAGCGCCATGTACGCCATCGCCGCCGAGCCGACGGCGTGGTGGAGGCGGTGGCCGGGGTGGTGGCCGCCGAGTGCGGCGGCGGCCAGCATGTAGACGGTGAGGCCGGCGAAGAGCCAGCCCCAGAGGGGGAGGGGCCACAGGGCCATGCCGGCCATGCCGAGGCCCATCGCGGCCTCGGTGGCGTCGGACTCCCGCTGCCCGCCCCGCCGCAGGCGGTACAGGCAGTAGCCGGCCGTGCCGCCCGCGACGGCCGCGAGCAGCGTGCTCACCAGCACCGGTCCGTGCACCGCAGCGCCCCCTCCGCAGCCGATTCCGCCCCGTCCGCTCCACGATCACCGATCGGGAACGGGCGGAGCAGGGCGCGAAAGGGGGCGCACTGGGGTGTGACAGGTGGTCAGTTGCCGGGCGTGAGCCGTCCGGAGGCGACGATCCGCCTGAGGAACCGGCGGGTCCGCTCGTGCTGCGGGTCGCCGAAGACCTGCTCCGGCGGGCCCTGCTCCAGCACCACGCCGGAGTCCAGGAAGCAGACCTGGTCGGCCACCTCGCGGGCGAAGCCCATCTCGTGGGTGGAGAGCACCATGGTCATCCCCTGCTCCTTCAAGTCCCGCACCACGCCCAGGACTTCGCCCACCAGCTCGGGGTCGAGCGCGGCGGTGACCTCGTCCAGCAGGAGCAGCCGGGGCCCGGTGGCCAGCGCCCGGACGATGGCCGCCCGCTGCTGCTGGCCGCCGGAGAGGCGGTCGGGGTACTCGCGGGCCTTGTCGGCCAGGCCGAGCCGGGCGAGGAGTTCCAGGGCGTGCGCCTCGGCCTCCGCGCGCTCCCGGCGGTGGACCCGGCGCGGGGCGAGGGTGACGTTCTGCAGGACGGTCAGGTGCGGGAAGAGGTTGTACGACTGGAAGACCACGCCGATCCGGCGCCGGACGGCGTCCTGGTCCACCGCCGGGTCGGTGATCTCCTCGCCGTCCAGGAAGACCGCGCCGTCGTCCACCTCCTCCAGCAGGTTGGCGCAGCGCAGCAGGGTCGACTTTCCGGAGCCGGAGGCCCCGATCAGCGCGGTGACGGAGTGCGCGGGCACGGAGAGCGAGACGTCGCGCAGCACCAGCTGGCCGCCGTACGACTTCCGGACCGATTCGAAGCGGAGCACCGGGTCCTGGCTCACACCGCACCCCCTTGCAGCTGACGGCGGTTCATCCGCTGGCTGACCCAGTCGGTGAACCGGGTCATCGGGATGGTGAGCAGGATGAAGACCAGCGCCGAGACCAGGTACGGCGTGTAGTTGAAGGTCCGGGAGGTGATGATCTTCGCGGCGAAGACCGCGTCGATCACGCCGCCGATGGAGACCAGGCCGGTGTCCTTCTGGAGCGAGACCAGGTTGTTCAGCAGCGGCGGCACCACCCGCCGCACCGCCTGCGGCAGGATCACGAACCGCATCGCCTGCGCGTTGGTCAGGCCCAGCGAGCGGGCCGCCGCGCGCTGGCTCGGGTGGACGGACTGGATGCCGGCCCGGAACACCTCGGAGACGTACGCCGAGTAGGTCAGCACCAGGGCGGCGCCGCCCAGCACCAGCGGGTCGGTGGTGACGCCGGTGAGCCGGAGCGCGGGCACGCCGGTGATCATGACGAGCAGGCAGATGATCATCGGCAGGCCGAGGAAGAAGTCCACGTACGCGGTGGCCAGCAGGCGCACCGGCAGGAAGACCGGGCCGCGCAGGGTGCGCAGCACCGCCAGCAGCAGGCCGAACACCAGGATCAGCGCGCCGCAGACCAGCATCAGGACGAGGTTGACCTTGAGGCCGGCGAGCACCTCGGGCAGCGCCTGGCGGGCGTAGTGGGCGTTGAAGAAGGTCTGCCGGGTGCGCTCCCAGCCGGGGGAGCTGACCACCACGACCGCCAGCACCAGCGCGGTGAGCGCGGTGCTGGCGGTGGCGATCAGGGCGGAGCGGCGGGCCCGGCGGCGCCGGTGCGCCTCCCGGGCCAGCCGCCGCTCCGACGGCCGGTACTCCTCCTCCGGCTTCGTCAGGTCGGTGGTCGCGGTCACTTGAGCACCGGGGCGGAGACGGCGTCGGAGAGCCACTGCTTCTCCAGCTTGGCCAGCGTGCCGTCGGCCCGCAGCGCGTCCACGGCCTGGCTGACGCAGCCGGTCAGCGCGCTGCCCTTGTCCAGCACCAGCCCGAACTGCTCGCCGCCCGAGCCGCCCGCCACGGTCTCCAGCTGGCCGATCACCTTGGCGTCCGTCACCTCGGCGCCGGTGATGTAGAAGGCGGTGGGCAGGTCGACCACCAGGGCGTCGATCTGACCGTTCTTCAGGGCGGTCTTCGCCAGGTCGTTGTCGTCGAAGACGGCGGGCTGGGTGGCCGGCTTGATCTGCCCGGTGATGGCGGACAGGCTGGTGGTGCCGACCTGGGCGCCGAGCTTGGCGTTCTTGAGGTCGGCCAGCGAGGCGGCGCCGGCCGCCTTGGAGCCCTTGAGCGCGATCACGGCCTGCCGGACGTCGTAGTAGCCGGAGGAGAAGTCCACCGACTGCTTGCGCTCGGCGCTCACCGAGATCTGGTTGACGTCGAAGTCGAAGTCCTTGACGCCGGGGGCGAAGGCCTTGTTGAACGGGCTGACCACCCAGCTGACCTTGTCCTTGGGGTAGCCCAGCTTCTCCGCCACCGCGTAGGCCACCGCCGACTCGAAGCCCTTGCCGTTCGACGGGGTGTCCTCGGAGAACCACGGGTCGTACGCGGGCTTGTCGGTGCCCACCGTCAGGGTGCCGGACTTCTTGGTGGCCAGCTTGCCCGCCTCGCAACTCCCGGCGGCGGAGGGCGACTTGGCCTCCTCCTGGGGAGCGCAGGCGGTGAGCAGCGCGGCGGCCGCGAGCAGGGCGGCGGCGGGGGCGAGGCGGTGCGGGCGGACGGCCGGGGTCATGGCGGGCTCCAGGGGCAGGGGGTGAGGACTTGCCAGAAGAGGACTGCCCGTCGGGCGGGCGCGGCCAACCGGGTCAGCAGCGGTGGCGGAGCGCGGGGGCGGCGGGCATGGTCGGCGTACGGCACGGCCGCCGCGGTGCCTCCCGACGGGGTGTCAGCGGCGGGGCGTCAGCAGGTGCCGCGACAACAGGAAGGCACCCGGGTCAGGTAGGGGTGGCAGCAGGCCACGTGGATCACCGCCGGGAGCATGGCGGGAGGTTCGCACCCCATCGGCCCCACTGTCCACAAAGTCCACGTGACTGTCCGCATGCTGGACGGCACGGATGTCACCTCAGTGTCGGAGGGACCCCCCTTGAACAGGAGAACCTTTCGAATCTATGGTGTACCTGTCGAAATAACTCCTGTCTAAGTGGGTCTCTGATGCAGAATCTTTCGCCCAAGCTCGTCGAGGCGGCCGAACTCTCCGGAGTAACCCCGGCCGGCCACGCGGCGCACCCCGCCTGGCTCCGGCTCAAGGAGGCCGTCGAGGCGCTGCGCCCCCTGCAGGCCAAGGACGGTTCCATCGACCTGTCCGCCGTCCAGCGCTCCACCGTCGACCCGCTGGTCGAGTCGGTGCTCGGCGCGGTCGAGGAGCTCGCCCCGCTCTTCCCGCACGACGCCGCCTACCTGACCGCCGTCCTGGCCGACCTGCGCAAGTGGGCCGACACCGGATACCGCGAGCCCGACTTCCTGGACTCGCTGCTGGCCTTCCAGCCCGCCGAGCAGCGCGAGGACGGCCTGGAGCACCTCGTGGTGTTCCCGATGTACACCCAGAACGGCAACCCGAACCGCAACCTCGAGGCCGTCCTGCTCACCGTGGTCTGGCCCGAGTGGCTGGCCGAGCTGGAGCGCGAGCGCTTCGACAACCCGATGTTCGTGCCGATCACCTTCACCGACTTCACGGCCGGCTACGACACCAACTCCGCGGTGCTCTTCCCGGAGACCGTCGCGGTCCGCCAGGCCCCCGAGCGCTTCACCTGGGGCGGCATCTTCTGCGACCGCGAGGCGGCCCGCTTCCGCGCCGTCTCCACCAGCGCGGTGCGCCAGCTCGGCCTGGAGATCCCCGAGGACGCCGTCGGCCTGCTCGCCGACCAGCAGCGCGCCCAGCAGACCTTCGTGCTCTGGGACCTGGTCCACGACCGCACCCACAGCCACGGCGACCTGCCGTTCGACCCCTTCATGATCAAGCAGCGCTCGCCGTTCTGGATGTACGGCCTGGAGGAGCTGCGCTGCGACCTGACCGCCTTCAAGGAGGCCGTCAAGCTGGAGGCCGAGGGCTACCCGCAGGGCCGCGACGTCCAGTACGCGATCCTCTTCGACCGGATGTTCCGCTTCACCGTCTCCGGTGACCGGGTGCGCAACTACGACGGCATGGGCGGCCAGCTGCTCTTCGCCTACCTGCACAAGAACGACGCGCTGCGCTGGCGCGACAACCGGCTCTCGATCGACTGGACCCGGGTCGCCGAGGTCACCAACGCGCTCTGCGCCGAGATCGAGACCCTCTACCGCGACGGCATCGACCGCCCCAAGACCGCGCACTGGATCGCGGCCTACGAGCTGGTCTCCAAGTACCTCACCCCGCACCCGGCCTCCACCTGGGCCAAGGGCCCCGAGGGCCTGCCGCTGGACATCGCCGAGGACAAGGCGCTCCGCAAGGCGCTCTGCGACGCGGTGCTCCCGGACGAGTTCCCGCTCTCGATGTTCTTCGAGGCCCTGTCCAAGAAGCTCGGCGGCGTCATCGCCGCCACCACCGGCATCACCGGCGCCACCGCCGACCGTCAGGAGATCGCGGCATGACCGACCGTCACCTCGAGGGCAAGGTCATCGCCGTCGCCGGCGCCACCGGCCCGGCCGGCCGCGCCACCCTGCGCCGCCTGACCACCGCCGGCGCGACCGTGATCGCCGCCGACATCGACGGCCAGGCGCTCGACGCGGCCCTCGACACCATCCGGCTCACCGTCCCGGACGCGAAGATCTCCAGCCAGGTCATCGACCTGCTCGACCCGCAGGAGGTCCACGACTGGGCCGACCACCTGGAGGGCGAGCACGGCCACGTGGACGGCGTCTTCCACCTGGTCGGCGGCTGGCGCGGCAGCAAGACCTTCTTCGACAGCCGCATCGACGACTGGGACTTCCTGCACGACCGGGTGGTCCGCACCCTCCAGCACACCTCGCTGGCCTTCCAGCCCGCACTGGTCCGCAGCGAGGCCGGCCGCTACGCGATGATCTCCGCCTCGGCCGCCCACAAGCCGACCGCCGGCGGCGCCGCGTACGCCGCCGCCAAGGCCGCCACCGAGGCCTGGACGCTGGCCATGGCCGACTCCTTCGTCAAGGAGACCACCGCCCCCGACGGCGTCCCGACCGCGGCGGCTGCGATCCTGGTGATCAAGGCCCTGGTCACCCCGGAGATGCGGGCCGAGAAGCCCGACGCCAAGTTCGCCGGCTTCACCGACACCGCCGACCTGGCCGACGCCCTGGCGTCCCTCTGGGACCGCCCCGCAGCAGAACTGAACGGACAGCACCTGTGGCTGACAGCCCGATGACCACCACCGACGCCGTACGCCGCCACGACCCGGCCGTCCGCGGCTTCGCCAGCGACAACTACGCCGGCGTCCACCCGGAGATCCTCGCCGCCATCGCGCTGGCCAACGACGGCCACCAGGTCGCCTACGGCGAGGACCAGTACACCGAGCACCTCCAGGAGGTGTTCCGCAAGCACTTCGGCCCGACGGCCGAGGCGTACCCGGTCTTCAACGGCACCGGCGCCAACGTGGTGGCCCTGCAGGCCCTGCTCCCGCGCTGGGGCGCGGTGATCGCCGCCGAGTCCGCCCACATCAACGTGGACGAGTGCGGCGCCCCCGAGAAGATCGCCGGCATCAAGCTGCTCACCGTCCCCACCCCCGACGGCAAGCTCACCCCCGAGCTGATCGACCGTCAGGCCTGGGGCTGGGGCGACGAGCACCGCGCCCAGCCGCTCGCCGTCTCCATCACCCAGAGCACCGAGCTCGGCACGCTGTACACGGCCGAGGAGATCAAGGCGATCTGCGACCACGCCCACCAGCACGGCATGCTCGTGCACCTGGACGGCTCCCGCATCGCCAACGCCGCCGCCTCCCTGGGCCTGCCGCTGCGCGCCTTCACCACGGACGCGGGCGTCGACGTGCTCTCCTTCGGCGGCACCAAGAACGGCCTGCTGCTCGGCGAGGCCGTGGTGGTCCTCAACCCGGAGCGGGTCAAGAACCTCAAGTACCTGCGCAAGATGTCGATGCAGCTCGCCTCGAAGATGCGCTTCGTCTCCGTGCAGTTCGAGGCCCTGCTCAGCGGCGACCTCTGGCTGCGCAACGCCTCGCACGCCAACGCCATGGCCAAGCGCCTGGAGACCGCCGTCTCCGGCATCGACGGCGTCACCCTGGTCCGCCCCGTCCAGGCCAACGCGGTCTTCGCCATCCTCCCGCGCGAGGTCAGCGAGCGCCTGCAGAAGCGCTACCGCTTCTACTTCTGGGACGAGCACACCGGCGAGGTCCGCTGGATGGCCGCCTTCGACACCACCGAAGCCGACATCGACGCCTTCGCCGCCGCCATCGCCGAGGAGATGGACCGCGCCTGACGCCCCGCCACTCCGTCGAACGCCCCCGCCGTCCACGGCGGGGGCGTTCGACGTCAGTCGGTGAGGTCCTCGGGTCCGCGACCGAAGGCCGCTTCCAGGACGGCCGGCAGGTCCGCCTCCGGGATGGTGACGCGCAGCTCGGCCAGGACGTCGGGGAGGTCCTCGTCGTCGATCGAGCCGAGGTACTCCTGGCGCAGGCGGTGGATCACCTCGACCAGTTCGGGTCGCAGCCCCATCCAGGCCCGGGAGGCGCGGACCTCCTCCCCGACCCGGTCCGTGAACCAGCGCAGCACCTCGTACGGCACCTCGCAGTGCGGGCCCTCCCCGCCGAACCACACCGTCGGCTCCCGGGCCGGGTCCTCGTCGGGGACGGTCGCGATCATCACGGTCCGCTGCCCGGGGACGTGTTCGAGCTCCAGGCACCAGGCGTCGTCCGGCAGGACGTACGTCGAGGTGATCGCGTAGTCGTGGCTCAGCGTCGGGACGGTCATCCCCGGTCCTTCGGTCGGTCGGTGCGGCGGAGTCACATCATCGGGGGCGGCCCCGCGCCGTGCCGAGCGGTTTTCGGCGGTCAGTCCGCGGCGTCGAGGACGATCCGCAGGGCGTCGGCGGGCTCCAGGGCCGTGCCGTCGGGGCTGCGGCGGACGGAGGCGGCCAGGACGGCGGGGAGGTCGGGCTCGGGGATGGCGGTGCGGAGTTCGGCGAGGAGGGCGGGGAAGTCCGCGTCCTCGATCCAGCCGCCGTAGTACTCCTGCTGGAGGCGGTGGACGGTGGCGACGAGCTGGGGGCGCAGCCGCATCCAGGCGCGGATCTCGTGGATCGCCTCGTCGACCCGGTCCACGTACCACCGCACGACCTCGTACGGCACCACCGAGTGCGGCTCGGGCGACTCGAAGTGCAGCGTCGGCTCCTCCGACGGATCCTCGTCGGGGATCAGCGCCACCATCAGCAACTGGTTCTGCGGGCCCCGGAGTTCGAGCTGCCAGGCCTCCTCGGACGGGTCGTAGACCTCGGCGGTCCGGTAGAAGGGATCGGGGGAGGGGACGGTCATCCTCGGCTCTCCGCTCGGTCGGTGGTCCGCCGTCAGGTGCGGCCGCAGGACATCCTCGTGCCTGTCGTCGTACCGCACGGAAACACCGGGCGAACTGCGGACGCCGTGGCAGAGGGCGACCGACCGGGATCCGATCAGATCGGCCCGGCCCGCACCGGGCGCCGCGTCAGTCTCCGGAAGCCCCGAAGAACCCGACGTGGGTGGGGCGGCCCTCGGTGTGGAGGAGGACGTAGAAGCCGGTCCAGCGCATCTCGTGCTCCCCGAGCAGACTCGGGTCCGGATCGCCCGGACGGCGGCCCTGCATGCGCGTGTAGGACCGGGCGATCGCATCCTCGAACTGCTGGACGGTGGGGCGTTCCGTCCCGAAGTGGACCAGCAGACGAGCAGGGGCCAGCGGCCGGACGGTGAAGTAGTCCGCTGCGCTGGACGGCTGAGGCCGCTCCGTCGACTGGACGATGCGGTGGATGTCCAGAATCGAGTGAGTTCCCTCTTCCTCCATGAACTCCTCATCGGCATACAGCTCCTCGATGGTGCCGTACTCCTCGCCACCGCCGTACTCCCGCGCGAACACCTCCTCCCGGAGGGCTTCCAGGCTCGCGCCCACGCCCCCGCGGTACGGCGTGACGTAGTTCCAGCCGCTGGCACCCATGCGTTGAACTCCTTCGCTTCCTCGTCGACTCGCGCACAACCTAGCCCTGGGCTCTGACTGCGCACGCTGCCGGAAGCCCGGGGTGGTCGCCGACGCGGGGTCACGCTGCCCGGGCCAGCGCCGCCGCTCCGATCAGGCCCGCGTCCGTGCCCAGTTCGGCCGGCAGGAGGACCGTGCGGGCCGCGAAGGGGAGGGCGGCGTAGGTGGCGAAGTGGCGGCGGAGCGGGGCGAAGAGTAGGTCACCGGCCTGGGCGACTCCGCCGCCGATGACGGCGGCGTCGAGGTCGACGAGGGTGGCGGTGGCGGCGATGCCGGCGGCGAGGGCGCGGGCGGCGGCGTCGAAGGCGGCGAGGGCGAGCGGGTCGCCGGACCGGGCGGAGGCGGCGACGGCGTTGGCGGAGGTGTCGCCGTCGGGGGAGCGCCAGCCGGATTCGGCGGCGGTGCGGGCGATGGCGGTGCCGCTGGCGAGGCCCTCCAGGCAGCCGCGGGAGCCGCACGGGCAGGGCCGCCCCTCGAAGTCGACGGTGATGTGGCCGAGGTGGCCGGCGTTGCCCGTACGGCCGGTGTGCAGCTGACCCCCGATCACCAGCCCCGCGCCGACCCCCGTGGAGACCACCAGGCAGAGGACGTCCCGGTAGGGGCGGGCGGCGCCGCGCCAGTGCTCGGCGGCGGTCATCGCCACCGCGTCCCCGCCGAGGACGACGGGCAGCCCGGCCACCGCCGGGTGGGCGGCGACCTCGGCGCGGAGCGGGAAGGCACGCCAGGAGGGGATGTTGACCGGGCTGACCGTCCCCGCCTCGATGTCGACCGGGCCGGCGCTGCCGATGCCGACGGCGCGGACGGCGGCCCAGCCGGGGTGCCCGGCGAGCATGTCGAGGACGGCGGTGACGGCGGCCGCCATCTCCTTCTCGGTGCCCCGGG
Organism: Kitasatospora sp. NPDC004289; assembly: GCF_053602875.1. Lineage (NCBI taxonomy): Bacteria > Bacillati > Actinomycetota > Actinomycetes > Kitasatosporales > Streptomycetaceae > Kitasatospora > Kitasatospora sp. NPDC004289. Next base: position 42,901 of record NZ_JBSGEL010000057.1, read on the forward strand.
CCGGGGTCGGCACCTGCACCCGGTGCAGCAGGACGCCCTCGGAGTCGACCAGCCCACCGGCGATCTTGGTGCCGCCGAGGTCGATCGCGGCCAGCAGGGACTCGGGGGTCCGGACGTTCATGGGCGACGGCTCCGCAGGTGGGGTTCGGTGGGACTGCGGCGATTCTCGCCGCCCCTGACAACGTTGTCCAGGAGCCCTCGGCAGCCCCCGCCCCGGTCTCGTACGCTGACCCCGTCCGACCGACCGTCAGGAAGGCCCGCCCGCATGCCGATCGACCTGCCGCCGCACCCGACCGTGCTCTTCCAGGGCGACAGCATCACCCGGGCCGGGCGCCACCCGGCCTCCCCGTCCGACCTCGGCCACGGCTACGCGGCACTCGCCGCCCCGGCGCTGCGCGAGGCCCACCCCGGCGCCACCGTGCTCAACCGCGGCCTCTCCGGCGACGGAGTCACCGACCTCCGGGAGCGCTGGGCGGACGACGCCCTCGCCCACCGCCCCGACCTGCTCTCCCTCCTGATCGGGGTGAACGACACCTGGCGGTGGCAGGAGGGCGGCATCGAGTCCCCGATCGACCCCTGGGAGGGCCACTACCGCGCCCTGCTGGACGGACTGCTGGACCGTCACCCCGCCACCCGCCTGGTGCTGGTCGAACCCTTCCTGATCCCCGTCGCCCCCACCCAGTGGGCCTGGCGCCCCGACCTGGACGCCCGGATCCAGGTGGTCCGCCGCCTCGCCGAGGAGTACGGCGCGCTGCTGCTCGCCGCCGACGGCCTGCTCAACCAGGCCGCCCGCACCGCCGGCGGCCCGGCCGCGATCGCCACCGACGGCATCCACCCCACCCAGGCGGGCCACCGCCTGCTGGCCGAGGCCTGGACCGCCCTGGTGCTCGGCTGAGCCGAGCCGGGGGAGCCGTATGCTCCCGGTATGACCAGCCGCCCCGTCACCGCCAGGCCCACCATGAAGGACGTGGCGGCGGCGGCCGGGGTCGGGCTGAAGACCGTCTCACGGGTCGTCAACGGGGAGCGCGGGGTCACCGAGGAGACCGCCGTCCGGGTGCGGGAGGCCATCGCCGCCCTCGGCTTCCGCCGCAACGACGGCGCCCGCCTGCTGCGCACCGGCCGGACGGCCTCCGTCGGTCTGGTCCTGGAGGACATCGCGGACCCGTTCTCCGCCGCCCTGACCCGGGCGGTGGAGGAGGTGGTCCGGGCCGAGGGCAGTCTGCTGTTCACCGGCTCCAGCGGTGAGGACCCGGAGCGCGAACGGGAGTTGGCCCTGGCCTTCTGCGCCCGCCGGGTGGACGGACTGATCGTGGTGCCGGCCGGGGACGACCACCGGTACCTGCTGCCGGAGACCGAGTCCGGCACCCCCGTGGTCTTCCTGGACCGCCCCGCCGCCGGGATCGAGGCGGACGCGGTGCTCAGCGACAACGCGGGCGGCGCCCGGGACGGGGTGGCCCACCTGATCCGCCACGGGCACCGCCGGATCGGTTTCGTCGGCGACCAGCCGCACCTGCACACCGCCGCCGAACGGCTGCGCGGCTACCGGGAGGCGATGGCCGCCGCCGGTCTGACGGTCGATCGGCGCTGGATCGAGAGCGGCCCGAGCGACCAGGCCCGGGTGGCGGCGGCCATCGCCCGGCTCACCGGCGGGCCCGAGCCCGTGACCGCCCTGTTCACCGCCAACAACCGGATCACCCTGGCCGCCCTGCACCACCTCCCGCCGCGCCCGCCCGCGCTGCTCGGCTTCGACGACCTGGAGCTGGCCGACCTGCTCAGCCCCGGCCTCACCGTGGTCGCCCAGGACCCGCCGGCCCTCGGCGCGGCCGCCGCGCGCGCCCTCTTCGACCGCCTGGCCGGGGACTCCTCCCCGGCCAGGCGCACCGTCCTGCCGACCCGCCTGGTCCCGCGCGGCTCGGCCGAACGACCGCCGCACTGACCCACCGTCAGCGGGAGGCCCCGCACCGGTCCAACGTCAGCGGGAGGCCCCGCACCGGTCCACCGTCAGCGGGCGGCCCCGCGCCGGGGACCGTTCAGGAGGCGGCCGCCGCGTGCAGCGCCCCGTACGCGCCGTCGTCGGCGATCAGCTCGGCGTGGCTGCCCAGCTCGACCAGCCGCCCGTGCTCCAGCACCGCGATCCGGTCCGCCGCCCGGATGGTGGAGAGGCGGTGCGCGACCACGAAGACCGTGCGGCCCTTCACCAGTTCGGCCATCGCCCGCTGGACCAGGGCCTCCGAGTGCGGGTCCAGCGCGGAGGTCGCCTCGTCCAGCACCAGCACCCGGGGGTCGCGCACCAGCGCGCGGGCGATGGCCAGCCGCTGCTTCTGTCCGCCCGAGAGCCGCACACCGCGCTCGCCGAGCAGGGTGTCCCTGCCCTGCGGCAGCCGGTCGATGAACTCCAGCGCGTTGGCGTCCCGCAGGGCCGCGTCGAGCACCTCCTCCGGCACGTCCCGCAGGCCGTAGGCGACGTTCTCCCGGACGGTGCCGTCGAACAGCACCGGCTCCTGCGGGACCACCGACAGGAAGCGGCGGTAGCTGCGCAGGTCGAGGGTCTCCATGTCGGTGCCGTCCAGGAGGATCCGGCCCTCGGTCGGCCGCAGGAAGCCGATCACCAGGTTGAGCACGGTGGACTTGCCCGCGCCCGAGCCGCCGACCAGGGCGATGGTCTCCCCGGCGCGCACGCTCAGGTCCAGCCCCGCCACCGCGGGCCGGTCCGCCCCCGGGTGGAGCAGGGTGACGCCGCGGAAGTCGATCCGGCCGCGGACGGCGGTGACCTCGGCCTTGCCCGCGTTCTCCTCCAGGTCGGGAGCCTGGAGGACCTCCCCGGCCGAGCGGATCGAGGCGAAGCCCTTGCCCAACTGCGGTGCCAGCGCCAGCAGGCCGGTGACGGAGCCGGTCAGCGAGGTGAAGTAGGCGCTGAGCATCACCACCGCGCCGGGGGTGACGCCCAGCCAGCCCCGGTACGCCGCCACCGCCGCGCCGGCCAGGCAGCCGACCCCGATCGCGTTCAGCAGGATCCAGGAGAGCGCACCGAAGCGCCCGTTCAGCAGGTCGAGCCGCAGGCCCGCGTGCAGCACCCGGTCCAGGGTGCGGTCCATCCGGCGCAGCGCGGTGCGCTCCAGACCGTGCGCCCGGGTGACCGGGATCAGGGTGGTCATCTCGCCCACCCGGCCCGCGAGTTGCTCGACCTCGCGGCGGAAGGACTCGTTCTGGTCGCGCAGCCGGTTGCGCAGCCTGGTCACCAGGTAGGCGGCCGCGGGCACCAGGACCAGGAAGACCGGCAGGAAGGCGGGGGCCTTCCAGCCGATCACGGCCAGCGCACCGAGCAGGGTGGCGATGGCCGCCAGCCCGTTGTCGGCGGTCTGCTGGGCGGCGTTCTCGATGTTCTCCACGTCCCGGATCACCTTGGACTGGAGCGCCCCGGCGGTGACCCGGGCGTGGAAGCCGATCGACAGCTGCTGCATCCGGTGGCAGAGCGCGCTGCGCAGCCGGGTGCCCATCCGGCGGATGGTGCCGTGCATCCAGTGCACGTAGAGCAGGTGGAGCGGGAGGTTCAGGGCCAGGATCACCAGCAACAGGCCGGTGTTCCACCAGAGTTCGGCCAGCGGGCGGTGGTCGACCACCACGTCCAGGACGTTGGCGGTGACCAGCGGCAGCAGCCAGATCGGCGAGTGCTTGGCGAGGAAGACCAGGACGGCCAGGGCGGCGCGGGTGCGGTCGGGGCGGATCAGGAAGAGCAGGGTCCGGAGCGGGTGCTCGCCCTGGTAGCGGTGACCGAGTGCGCCCTGGGGCAGTGCCATGGAGGCTCCAGCGGAGGGGGTGGTGTGGGGGATGGTGAGCAGTGTGCCAAGCCGTACCCGATCGGTCAGCCCCGTCCCACTCCGTGGGCAGTCCACCACCCCCTCCGCGCGCCTCGCTGAACTTGCTGAACTCGGCCGCTCCCGGGCGCCGTTCCAGGTGCCGGGCAGTTCCGGGCCCAGGGGCCTGCCCACGGCTCCCGGACCGCCCTACCGTGGAAGGCGGGGCCCGAACCGGTCGGGCCCCGCCAAGACCGCACGTACGGGGGAGAGCCGCGGACCGACCCCTCGGTGCCACGACTCCTCGGCTCGACGACCCCTCGGAGCCACGGGGTCCCGCGTCCGACGCCTCGTCAAGGGCCGCCCACCGTCGTGCGACCGGGTGTCAGCTGGTCAGACGCGGCATCTCCGGGAAACGGGCCTGGGCGGCGTCCCGGGCGGCCGGGGTGATCATGCGGCGGATGCCCGGGTCACCGGCCAGCCGGACCGCCTCCTCCTCGGTCAGCGGCACGACGCCCTTCTTGTTGCCGGTGCCGTCCCAGGCCAGGCAGCCGGCCAGGTTCAGCTGGATGCCGGTGCCGTCGGGGTGCACCATCCAGATCACCGTGTCCTGGATGCAGTTGTCCCGCATGTGACTGACCGTGTACTTGTTCCCCCGCCCGTCCACCCGGCAGGAGGTCTGCGCGGTGCAGACCTTGTCCGGGCTGGCGGAGCTGACGAACGCCCGGAGCATGCCGGTGCCTTTGGGCGTGCTCAGGTACACCTGGGCGACGGTCTCCTTGGAGCCCTCGTCGACATAGGCCGTCTCGGCGGCGTAGCCGCTGGTCGGGACGGACGGCGGCAGTGCGTCCAGGAGCTGCCCGAGCAGGGCGCGGCCGGTCACCTTCACCAGACCGGCGTCCGGGTCGGCGCTGGCGCCGGCGCTGGCGCCGGCGCTGGGGCTCGCGGCGGGCCCGGCGGCCGCCGCCAGCTGCACCGTGTCGTCGGTGCCGCCGGTCGGCCGGAGGTGTCCGCCGAGCAGTGCGGCCAGGCCGGCCACGGCGAGCGTGGTGGCCACCGCGCCGCCGAGCAGGCGGGCGCGGCGCCGACGGGCCGGTCGGCGGGTGTCGGTGCTCGGCGGGGTGAGGTCGAGCATCGGCAGCTCGTTGCGGGGGATGTCGGACGGGAGCTCGTGCATCTCCGTCGGTCCTTCCGTTGTCGTCGTCGCATGCCGGCCATGCAGACCGCCCGGTGGCGGTGTTGCCCATCTGGACGTGGCGGCGGGCGGTGGCGGTAACGGGAGGGAGCGGCGGTTTTCCGGTTCTGCCCGTTCGGACAGCCCCGTGCGGTCCGAACGGTCAGGCGTAGGACGCCGTGCCGCCGACCAGATCGGCCAGTTCGCTGAGCGCCGGGCCGAGCGGGAGCCCGAGCCGGGTGGTGGCCAACTCGTCGCCCCGGGTGGGGCCTTGGTTGACGATCGCGACCGGGGTGCCGTCCCTGGCGGCCCGGCGGACGAACCGCAGGCCGGACATGACGGTCAGGGAGGAGCCGAGCACCAGCAGCACCTGCCCGGCCGCCACCAGGTCGAAGCAGCGCTCCACCCGGGGCTTGGGCACGCTCTCGCCGAAGAACACCACGTCCGGCTTGAGCACCCCGCCGCACCGGGCGCACGGCGCCACCCGGAAGCCCTCCACCGCCGCGTCCGGCAGGACGGCGTCGCCGTCGGCCTGGCGGTGCGCTCCCGGGTCCGCGAACTCCCCGTTCAGCTCGGTCAGCCGGCGGTCCAGCTCGGCCCGGGAGCTCAGGTGACGGCAGGTCAGGCAGACCACCCGGTCCAGCCCGCCGTGCAGCTCCACCGCGTCCCGGGTGCCGGCCGCCCGGTGCAGGCCGTCCACGTTCTGGGTGATGACGGCCGAGACGTGGCCCGAGCGGCGCAGCCGCTCCACCGCGCGGTGCCCGGCGTTCGGCTCGGCCCGGTCGATGGTCCGCCAACCGGCGTGGCTGCGGGCCCAGTAGCGGCGCCTGGCCGCCTCGCTCCCGGTGAACTCCTGATAGGTCATCGGGGAGCCGCGGCGACGGCTGCCGGTCTCGCCCCGGTAGTCCGGGATCCCCGACTCGGTCGACAGACCGGCCCCGCTCAGCACCACCACGCCCCGCCCGGCCACCAGCCGGGCCAGGGCCTCGACACCGGCGGACGGTTCCGCCGCGATCACGGGCTCAGCCATGCCGCCCAGGGTAGACCGGCCTGTTCGAGCAGGGCGGGATGTAGTAGATTCCGGTTCGGCACGGCGCAAGTTTCGAAAGGGAACTCACTATGCAGCAGTCCTCGGCCCAGCAGACCCTGACCCAGCAGGCCCAGGAGGCGCAGCAGACCTGGACCGCGGTCGACGACTACTTCAACGACCTCCTCGTCGAGGAGGACGACGCCTTGCTCACCGCCGTCGCCGACAGCGACGCCGCCGGACTCCCCGGCCACCAGGTCGCCCCCAACCAGGGCAAGCTGCTCCACCTGCTGGCAAGCATCAGCGGCGCCCGCACCGTCCTGGAGATCGGCACCCTCGGCGGCTACAGCACCATCTGGCTCGCCCGCGCCCTCCCGGCCGACGGCCGCGTCGTCACCCTGGAGGTCGACCCCCGCTGCGTCGAGGTGGCCACCGCCAACCTCGACCGGGCCGGCCTCACCGACCGCGTCGAACTCCGCGAGGGCCCCGCCCTGGACTCCCTCGCGCAGCTCGCCGCCGAGGGCCAGGGCCCCTTCGACCTGGTCTTCATCGACGCCGACAAGCCCTCCAACCCCGCCTACCTGGACTGGGCCCTGCGCCTCACCCGCCCCGGCAGCCTGATCATCGGCGACAACGTGGTCCGCGACGGCGCCGTCACCGACGAGGCCTCCGACGACCCCCGCGTCCAGGGCGTCCGCACCTTCACCGAACTGATCGCCGCCCACCCTCGCCTCACCGCCACCGCCCTCCAGACCGTCGGCTCCAAGGGCTACGACGGCTTCGTCCTGGCCGTGGTCACCGCCTGACCCCGCCCGGTCCGCCGATTGCCGATCGACAGGACGCCCCCGTCCTCATTACGCTCCGCCGGACAAGTCACGGGGGACGGGGGACGGACCATGGATTCGGATCTGCTCGACGTACTGATCGTCGGACTCGCCATCGGAGTGCCGCTGGGGCTCGCGCTCGGGCTCTACCTGAGACGGCGGATCTACGGCAACAAGCAGACCCAGAACACCCGGTACCACGCCGGGATGCTGCGCGAGGAGGTCTTCCGCCGCAGCGACTCGGCCGGCGACGTGGTGGACGTCGGCGCGTACGTGCGGGCGCAGCCCTACGGGGACACCCAGTTGGGGCGGATGGGCGTCTTCGGCCAGCTCAGGGCCGACGGTGCCATCGTCGACCTGCCGACCGCGGACCCCTCCGTCCCCGGCAGCCTGCTCGTCCGCCTCACGCCCGAGGCCTGGCACGAGGACCTCTCCTACCTGGCCGTCCGCGACCCGGAGCTCGCCGCCGCGCGGGCTCGGGTCGCGGTGCAGGGCCCGGCGGCGTTCGAGGAGGAGGACGAGTCCGACGAGGAGGCGGTCCTCCCGCTCTGCAGCTGCTGCGGCGAGCCGCTCGGCACGGCGACGCCGGCCTTCGACTACAACCTGCCGGACCCCGTCGCAGCCCTCTCCGAGCAGGAGCGGGAGCGCGTCGTCACCTTCCGCTCGGAACAGACCGTGCTCACCAGCACCCTCGGCGGGTTCGTCCGTGCCCTGCTCCGGGTGCGGCTCACCGACGGACGGACCGTCAGCTTCGGCGTGTGGATATCGATCGAGGCGGACACCTACGGCCGATTCGCCGACGCGGTGCACGGCACCGGCTCCGCGGAGGAGGCCTTCGACGGCCGGCTCGCCACCGCCCTCGCACCCTGGGGCGACACCGTCCTCGCGGCCCCGGTCACCATCTCCTCCCCGCGCCGGGCGGACGGGCTGAGCACCCCGACGGTCCTCAGCAGCTCCGCCTCCGCGCTCACCACCGTCCTGCAGAGCACCTGGCTCCCGGACGAGGTCCTCGTCGGGGAACGGGCCTGGGCCCTCCCGTACGACCCGGAGAAGCCAGCGGAGCACGCCCACCACTGAGCCGCCGTCGGGTGACCTCCCGTCACACCGTCACACCGTCACGCCCCGAGGTGCGCCAGCAGTTCCGGCCCCGCCGGGTACGGCCGCTCCTGCGGGAGCAGCTCCGCGGCCGCGCCCAGGTCCCCCGCGCGCACCAGCGCGTGGACCTGGTGCGCGAGCGGGGTCACGTCCGTGATCGACACCGTCCACTCGTCCGCGTACAGGCCCGAGGCCTCGCCGGCCAGACCGAGCTGGAGCGAGCGGTACGGCAGGGGGCGGAGGTGCAGGTCCCGCTCGGGGTCCCACTGGACCCGGGCCGGCGCCCGCTTGAGCTCGCGCTTCCAGGCGGCCTGGTCGGAGTGGAGCCCGCGCTCGTAGTGGGAGAGGCACGCGTGCCGCAGCGCCCACTCGAAGCCGGCCCGGGAGATCTCGACCGCGAGCACGGTCTCCTGTCCTTCCTTCTCCCCCCAACCGCAGCGGTACATCATCCAGAGGAACGAGGGCTTGATCCACGTCATCCGGCTCCGGCTCCAGGAGGAGGGGAAGCGCCCGTCACGGGCCGCGGCCACCCCGATCTCCGGGCGGTACGCCTGGTAGACGGTGACGGTCTCCTCGGTGTGCAGCGCGCGGATGCGGTGCTTCGGTTCGTCCATGCCGAGGAGGATGCGGCCCGCGGGGCCGAACGGGCGAACCGTTTTCGAGGGGCGGGCCTGGGCGTTTGCCTTCGGGCAGGGACGGGCGTACTGTTCTCTAGTCGCTCGGCAGGGAGCACCGGACACGCGTTCTGTGTGGACGGTCCCGGGGCGGCCAATCCTTGGAACACCACTTCTGCTCGGAACTGGTCTGTGCTTTTTGCGGGCCGGGTCTATTTGTCGTGTGCGTTTATATGGATTGCGGCTGGATTCGCTTTTCGGAGCGGGGATCGGCTAGAGTTTGAAACGTCGGACGGGCCGTCAGGTCGCAGAAGACGGAAGCGAGTCGGACGAAAACGTCTGATAAGCTCGAAATAAGAACGAAGCGCCCGGAGGGCCCGCTGGAAGGCGGATCGAAGGAAGCCACCGTTCCTTGAGAACTCAACAGCGTGCCAAAAGTCAACGCCAGATATGTTGACATCCCCGGCCGGGCATCTGCTCGGTTGGAGATTCCTTTAAAGTAAGACACTAGCGAGGACGCAGTGCGCAGGATCACCTTATTCCGGTGGTTGCTGTGCCGCTCTTCCGAGGTGCGAAAGCATTCACGGAGAGTTTGATCCTGGCTCAGGACGAACGCTGGCGGCGTGCTTAACACATGCAAGTCGAACGGTGAAGCCCTTCGGGGTGGATCAGT
>NZ_JBSGEL010000058.1:0-48390 GCF_053602875.1 Kitasatospora sp. NPDC004289
ACGGCCACCTCGGCCTCCGCCGCGTCCTCCTCCACCTGGGACTCCGTCGCCCAGTGCGAGAGCACCGGCAACTGGAACATCAACACCGGCAACGGCTTCTCCGGCGGCCTGCAGTTCACCCCGAGCACCTGGGCCGCCTACGGCGGCACCCAGTACGCGTCCTCCGCCGCGCAGGCCACCAAGGGCCAGCAGATCGCGGTCGCCGAGAAGGTCCTCGCCTCCCAGGGCCCCGGCGCCTGGCCCGTCTGCTCCGTCAAGGCCGGCCTCACCAAGGGCGGCACCGCCCCGCAGGTCGACACCACCTCGGCCTCCGCTCCGGTGAAGTCCACCAAGCAGGCCGACCAGAGCACCAAGACCGCGCCGAAGAACGACACCCAGGCCGCCTCGCGCAGCACCGAGCGCAAGCCCGTCGCCAAGACCACCCCGGACACCGCGGCCGCCCCCGTGCAGAAGAGCACCGGTGGCAGCTACACCGTCAAGAGCGGCGACACCCTCGGCGCCATCGCCGCCGCCCACGGCGTCAACCTCACCACCCTGTACAGCAACAACGCCCAGGTCATCGGCGGCAACATCGACATGATCCTGCCCGGCCAGGTCCTCAGCATCTGACCCCACCGCCGGCAACACACCACGAAGCCTCCCTCCACGGACCCAGGTCCGTGGAGGGAGGCTTCGTCGCCCTGCTCGCGACGCCCGAGGCGGCCCGGCCGAGCCTGTACAGCCGCCTCCCCGAACCTGCCCCCCTTGAGGCGGGTTCCCTGACCCGGCCGACCAACGGGAATCGCTGACCCGCCGTCAACCATCGGGCCCGGCACGGCTGGAACGGGGTTCAAGCAGAGGCACGCAGGTCGGTGGCCGTCAGCAGCGACAGCAGGTCGATCCCCTCGGCCCTGAGGGCCTCGGCGCCGCCCTGTTCGCGGTCGATGACACAGAGAGCCTCACGAACATCAGCCCCCAAGGCACGCAGATCGGCAGTCGAGAGCACGATCTGTCCGCCGCTCGTGACCACGTCCTCCACCACCAGCACACGTCGGCCGGCGATGTCCGAGCCCTCGGCCAGGCGGCAAGTGCCGTACTCCTTGGCCTGCTTGCGGACGAAAGCGCATGGCAGGCCCGTGTGTCGGCCGAGCGCGGTGACCACAGGGATCCCGCCCATCTCCAACCCCGCCAGCACCTCGATGTCAGCCGGCACCAGCGCGGCCATCTCCTTGGCGACGGCATCCAGAAGAACGGGATCGCCCTCGAAACGGTACTTGTCGAAGTACTCGGTGGCGGTCCGTCCTGATCGAAGGACGAACTCACCGGTGAGGTGGGAGGCGGAATGAATACGGCGGGCAAGCTCTGAGCGCGTCACAGACACCCAGTCTCCCAGCACACCACTACGGCCCCGCACTCGGGGCCCCAGGCCAGGGCCCTCACCCACAGCACCGCTCCAATGAGACCGTCGACAGCCGAGCTTCACCGCGTGCGGCTCTAAGGAGATGACAGAAGCTCGGAGAACAACGGTTCCAGCCGCCCACCTCGGTCGCCTGGCACGCTAATTGATCCTTCGTCTGTTGCACGGCAAGCTGCTTCCAGATTGTGATCGTGGAGGCGGTGGTGGAGCATCGACCCGGAAATGGAGCGAGGGACGCCCCCGGACAGTCAGCAGCCAGGTGCGTGGGCACATCGGCCTGATCGCCCGGGCGCCCCCACGCGTGCGCTGGAAGATCACCATGTTCCCGGGGCGACGGCCGGAAGGATGACGGACCGTCACGCCGTAACCGGCCGCCTCAGTGGCCCGCTACGGCGTGACGGAGGTCGGCCGTCGCTCGCTACACAGCTGGTCGCCCTCGCCACCACCACGTGGCCTGTTCTGTTTACGCCGCCTCGGTCTCGGTTGCCGACGATCACGACTGGATCGGGGGACTCGTCATCGGCATGCTCGGCGCAGCCATGGTCGGCTGTGGCATCGCGACCCTGCGGCGCCACGGCGAACCGGCCTGGGTGAGGAGGTGTTCGCCGCTTTGGTCGAGGTGCTCCACGTTCTTGCCCGAGCTGCAACGCCGTTGGAGGGGTGGTGTGTTGTCTGCAGACAAGACCGGACCGGGGTACGGCCGGACGAGCGGGCCTTCTCCCTGTGTCGAGCTACCCGTCCCGATGCCCGGTCGGATCCACCGGACATGCCCAACGGCGGAGTGGCGGCAAGGTGCCGGCGGCTCGCCTGGCCCGCGGCCGCGACTGAGATCATGAAGCCATGCACTCCGAATCGAACCAGCTGTCGGACATCTGGCCGCTCGCTCCAACCGGCGCGACGGACTGGCTGCTGGAGCTGTGCGGCGACGGTCTGACCGGGTTCATGCCGCCCGCGATGCCCGATGCCGCCTGGGTGCTCAACGCCATGTACGAGCACGACCACGGGCCGGGTGACCTGTCGCACCACGAGTACCGCCAGGCACGTCTGGCGGACGGGAGCACCCCGCGCGACATGGTCGCGGGCATCGACCTCGATGCGGTGGGCGTCGCCACCGGAGGAGGTCTGGGCCGTGCCGAGCACCCGGGTCCCGGGTGGCGGCGGCTGCGCTGGGCGGAACTCGCCCGGCGGACCGGCGACCCCCTCGTCCCCGACGGGCTGCGGCCCTGCTTCCGTTGCTTCCCCTCGGTGAAGAAGAACGGCAGCTGGCCGCGAGGAATCGTCCCTCCCACCGAGGGGAGCCTGGACCGCGAGTCCTGGATCCGGCTGATCGACGTCCTCACCATGTGCAGTCCCGCGGGCCCCGACACCCGTTGCCTGGTCTACTACAACCCGTTGACGCTCGGGGCCGAAGACTTCGACAACCTCCATGTACGGGCGGGCCGTCTCGGCGACGCCAAGGTCCTCTACGACATACCCGAGGTCGACCTGGCCGACTTCAGCCCCGCCAACCTCTGGGCCGAGGACCGCTCCTGGGTCCTGTGCACCGACTACGACCTGTGGGCCACCAAGGTCGCCGGGCCGCCGGCCCTCATCGAAGCACTGCTGAACGACACCGGCGTCGAGGCGGTACGACTGCCCTGGGCAACCTGAGGGCGAGGCGTCCGGGCCGGCCCTGCGGCGGTGTGGCGCCGCGGGCGTCGAACGAGCCGGTCGGGGTCGGCGATGGGCTGGCGCGGAGCGTGGTGGCCGGGGTGGTGCCGGGTGGACGGTCTACCACCAGGTGCTGCAGCGGCCCAGGTCGTACGGCGAGAAGCTCCGCGCACAGGCCCGGAACACGTACTGGCTGGAGGAGTTGGTCGCCTTCGCGGCACTGGTCTTGCTCTGGCCCCAGCCCTGGTCCGAGCTGAACGGGCCGCACTGCAGCCAGGACGTGCCGCCGTTGGTCGTCCAGTCCATCCAGACCAGGTCGCTGGGCTGGGTCGCGCCGCTGAGCTCGGCCCAGCCGCGCTGGGCACCGGCGACGTTCCCGTGCTGGAGCGTCACGGTGCGGCCGTTGCCGAGATCGGCGGAGCGGGCGACGGTGCCGGAGAGGTTGTCCGGGATGTCGACGAAGCCGTTGGCGCCGTTGTTGCAGTCGGCGACGGTGGCGGTGGCCGGGCCGGCCGGGCCGTGGTCGTGACCAGCTGACGAGCGGTCAAGAGGTCGTACGTCACGAGCAGGCCGGCGTCCGTCGGCCACTCAACCGGCCGTCCCCCCTCACCCGGAACAGGCGGCGGCCGGCGCCACGCTAGCGTTGCGTCTCGTGACGCCCGAGCAGACGACCGACGAGAAGAACGTCGCCGGAGTGCGGTTGGTGGAGGACCTGGTGGCCCGGGTCCCCGGGTTCGAAGGCGCCTACGAGTGCCACCTGGAGAACGAGCACGAGGTGCTCACGTACGTGTTCTTCTGGGACGTCGTCCAGGACACCGTGCGCTCCTACCTGGGAGAAGGGGAACCGGACGGGCCCGACTGGCGGCAGGTCCTGGCCTTCCTGGAGGAGGAGACCCTGCGGTGCGTCCCGGGGGCGATCGAGGTCATCATGACCGGCTTCCTGTACAACCTCCCCTTCCCCGGGCGCCCCGGCTACGGGATCGAGGAGCACCTCGGGCCGGTCATGAAGGAGCGGTACCTGCGCATCCGCCCCTGGTACGGGGAGTACCCGCCGGGCACCGACCGCACCGAATCGGCATAGCCGCAGCAGCGCAGCCCGGGCCCCGGGATCGGTAACTGCTCTGCGTCGGGCCCCTTCTGGCGGTGTATCAGGAGCAGCGAAGGCCGGCGGACGATCGACCAGGGGTCACCGGGCCACCGGCAGGCCGTACTCGGGAAGGTCGATGTCGCCGGCCTTGGCGAACTGGGCGGCCAGGAGCTGCCGCATCGGCCAGCGGTTCATCGACCGCATCGACATCGCCCGAAAGCGGATCGCCAGGGCGCTGTTCGGGGCGAAGCCGCGGAACGCGGAGGCGATGTCGCCGGGCGCGGCGGCGAGTTCGCCCGCCAGGACGTAGGCCCCGACCAGGGCGAGGCTGGTGCCGAGGCCGGTGAGCGGGGAGGAGCTGTAGCCCGCGTCGCCGACCAGGGCGACGCGGCCCCGGGTCCAGCTGTCGAGGTGGACTTTGCCGAGGGAGTCCAGGTGGAAGTCGGTGGAGCGGTGCATCGCGTCGAGCAGCCGGGGTGTCTGCCAGCCGACGTCGGCGAAGCGGCGGGCGACGGTCTCCTTCTGGGCGGCGAGGTCGCGGCGGTCGAAGGTGAGCGGAGGCGAGCGGAAGGCGAGGCCGGCCTTGACCTCGCCGGGCAGCCGGCCCGGGCGGGCGGAGGCGACCAGTCCGCCGAGGGCGTTGTGCATCAGGTACCAGCCGTCGAGGTCGGTCTCGGCGGTGAACCAGGCGAGCTGGATGTCCAGCGGCCGGACGCAGGAGGACTCCGGGCCGAAGGCCAGGCCGCGGACGACGCCGTCGGCTGCCGGCGCGGGTGGGCACGGAGCCCGGGCTCCTGCCGGTGTTGCCGCCCGGACTGCTGCTGGACGGCCCTGCGCACCTGCAGGTGGTCCGGGTGGCCCTCGGATTCCACGGTCCGCCCGGGTTCTCGTTCGGGACCCGGCTCCGCGTCCCGGCCGCCCGGCCGGGGCGGTGGGGGCGGCCGGGACGGGGAGCGGGTGGCGGCCAGGGAATCGGCGAGGGGCCCGGGTTGGGCGGGCTCTGAGCGGGACGGAGCGCCGGCGGGCGTACTGCTGACTCTGGCTCAGGAGCCGGGACGCCGCGCGACGTTCGGACCAGGTCCGGTCACGGGGCGTGCAAGTGCACCGGCAGGCGGCTGACTCCGCCGATCAGGTTCCCGCCCGGGAAGGGGAGGTCGGTGGCGGCTTCCGCGAGGCGAAGGTGTGGGGCGTGGTCGGCGAGTGCGCCGATCGCGGTCCGCAGTTCCAGCCGTGCGAGGTCGGCGCCGATGCAGCGGTGCGGGCCGTGGCCGAACGCCAGGTGGGGGCCCGGGGCGCGGGTGATGTCGAAGGTGTCGGGCCGGGTGAAGACGGCGGGGTCGCGTCCGGCGTGTGCGTGGGAGGGGACGACGGCTTCGCCGGCCCTGACCGTGGTGGCCCCGAGGGTGACGTCCGCGACGGCCAGGCGGGGCAGGCCGACGTCGGCGATGGTGTCGAAGCGCAGGATCTCCTCGACGGCCGGTCCGAGGAGGGTGCGGTCGGTGCACAGGGCCTGCCACTGGTCCGGGTGGTTGAGCAGGGCCAGCACGCCGTTGGTGAGGGTGGCGGCCGTGGTGGCGTGTCCGGCCACGAACAGGTTGACGGTGGTGGCGAGGAGTTCGGGCCGGCTCAACTCCCCTGCGGTGTGGGCGTCCCGCAGGCGGTCCAGCAGTCCGCCGGGGACGAGGGCGCCCCCGTCCGGCGGGGCGGACAGCAGCCGGTCGAAGTGGGTGCGCAGGGCCTCGTGACCCGCCCGGGCCTGCTCCGGGGGCAGGGAGGTGAGCGAGAGCTTGTGCCGGGCCCACTCGGCGGTCGCGGCCTGGTGCGCGGCGGCGACCCCGAGGACGTCGCCGAGGACGGCCTCGGCCAGCGGGAGGGCGAAGGCGGCGTGCAGGTCGACCGGTTCGGGAGCGGCGGCCGACAGGGCCGACAGCAGGCACCGGACATGGCCCTCCACCGTGGGGGCGAGGGCGTCGACGGCGTCGCGGCGGAACGCCTGGGCACACAGCCGCCGTACCCGGGTGTGGTCCGGTGGGTCGAGGCCGAGCAGGCTGGGCTCGTCGCGGTCCGCCAGGGTGAACCGGGGACCGCCGGGGGCCGTGAGCATCGCCCGGCGGCTGAACCGACGGTCCGTCAGGACGCGGACGACGTCGGCGTGCCGGACCGCGAGGTGGGCCGGGCAGCCGCTCGGCAGGGTGACGGCGGCCAGGCCCGGCAGGGCCAGGAAGTCGGTGTGCGGCATCGGTGCGAGGCAGTCGGCGCGGTCGAACGGATAGGGCGGGCGGCCGGGGTCCGGGGCGGCCGTCGTCATGGGGTGGCCTCCGTGCGGTGGGGAGCGGGCTGTGGGCCGACGGGCGGCAGGCCGCAGGACTCGCGGGGGTGGACGTGGTCGGGGCGCGGGTTGGACGAGAGGTGCTCGTGCCAGCGTCGGCGCAGGGCGCCGTCGGCGGTCAGCCCCAGTCGCTCCAGCACGCGCCGGGCGGTGCCGTCGGGGTCGGCCGCCAGGTCCGTGAAACGGACCGTCAGGCAGCGGTCGGCGACCGACGGGTCGGTGGTGAAGGCGTGCATCCTCGACAGCGCGGCGTGGGTGGCCGCCGTCATCTCCCGGCCGATCTCGACGGGGTCGACGGCGTCGCTGCGTCGGCGGCGGGCCGCGGCGACGAGGCCGCAGACCGAGCCGACCGCCTCGTCGACCTCGCGTTCGAGGACGACGTACCGGGCGCCGGGGTGGGCCCGGTCGAGGGCGGGCAGGTGCCACAGGTGGGAGGGGCTCTTCAGCAGGAGGCGGGATCCGGCCGGGGCCGGGCGCCGGGCGAGGATGTGGGCGAGCTGGGCCCGGTGCAGGGCGTAGGCGGCCGTCAGGTCCTGCTCGGCGAGCCAGCGGGCGTAGGACGGGGTCCGGTAACTGAGCATCCCCAGCACGCTGTTGCGGAAGTCGGTGTTCATCAGGTGCTCGCACTCCTCCGGCTCCCTCGCCCCGGTGGGGTGGATGCGGGCCAGCTCGGGGGCGGTGCGGTACAGCTCGGCGACGTGCCGTTCGGCGTCCGCGACCAGGTCCGCCGTTCCGGCCCCGGGCGGGGTGAGCGGCGCCAGCAGCTCCCACAGGCGGGGTGCGCGCAGCGCCGGATGGTGGGCCAGCAGCCGGTGCAGCAGGGTGCTGCCGGTGCGCGGCAGGCCGATCAGAACGACGGGTGGCGCCTGCGGCAACACCGGTGGCACGGGCACGGCGTGCAGCCGCAGCCGGGTCCGGAGCGCGCGCAGCAGGGTCTCCCGTGCCTCGGCGCGGCCGACCGGGGTGAGCCGGGCCTCCGACTCCAGCGAGGAGACGAGCAAGTCCAGGGCCGGGCCGTGACCGGGTGCGCCGAAGTCCGCCAGACCGGTCGACCGCACCGCCTCGTCCCGCAGCGCGTCGGCGTCCAGACGCTCGGCGGCGTGCGGGCCGCCGCGGGGCGCGCGGTTCACCGTACGGCTCCCAGCCGCTGCTGCGGGGTTCCGGTCCGGGCGGCCCACAGCTCGGCGATCCGGTCCACCACGGCCCGGACGCCCTCGGGCCGCGCCCGTGGGTTGATCGTGCAGAGCCGGAACACCCGGCGGCCGGCCACCGTCACGGCGGCGACCATGGCGCTCCCCTCCGCGCGCAGGTCCTGGCAGACCGCCTCCACCGCCGCGTCGGCGTCCCGTCCGGTCGGATCTGGCCCGGTGGACGGCGGCAGCCCGCGGAAGGTGACGACGGCCAGGGACGGGCCGGTCACCACCTCCAGGCCGGGGCGGGAGGCGATGTACGCGGCGATGTCCTCCGCCGTCGCCAGGCCCCGCTGCACGGCGGCGCGGAAGGCGTCCGCCCCGAACACCTTCAGCGACAGCCACAGGCGCAGCGCCCGGAACTCCCGGGTCTGCTCCACCCCCCAGTGCAGGTAGTCCACCCCCTCCCCCTCGTGACCGGTGGCACCCGTGTCCAGGTAGCCGGGCAGCCCGATGCCGAACGCCCGGGTCAGCCGGGCGGGGTCACGCAGCAGCACGCATCCCGTACCCGCGGGCTGGAACAGCCACTTGTGCGGGTCGACGCTCAGCGAGTCCGCCTCCTCCAGGCCCGCCAGCACGCCGCGCCCGCGCGCGGTCAGCGCGGCGGGGGCGCCGAACGCGCCGTCCACGTGCAGCCACAGGCCCTCGGCGCGGCAGAAGGCGGCCAGTTCGGGGAGCGGGTCGACGTCGCCGGTGGCCGTGGTGCCCGCGTTGGCCACCACCAGGAACGGCCGCAGGCCGTCCCGGCGGTCCCGGGCCACCTGCCGTGCGAGGACCTCCAACGGGATCCTGCGGTGCGCGTCGGCGGGCAGGACCCGGACCCGGTCCTCGCCGATGCCCAGCACGTGCAGCGCCCGGGGGACGGAGAAGTGGGTCTGGTCCGAGAAGTAGGCGCTCGCGCCGCGCGCCTCCGTCCCCACCAACGCGTCGCGGGCCGCCGTCAGGGCGGTCAGGTTGGCGGTCGAGCCGCCCGACACGAACAGCCCGGAGGTACCCGGGGCGAGCCCCAGCAGCTCGACCAGCCACCGGACGGCGGCCGACTCGATCGCACTGGAGACCCCGCCGCTGAACCGCCATCCGGTGGGGACCGCGAACCCGGTGGCCAGCGCCGAGGCCAGCACCCCGGTCACCGTCCCCGGGGAGGGCACGAACGCCAGGAAGTCCGGGTGGTCCGGGTGCGCGTTGCCCTCCCGCAGCAACCGTCCCACCTCGTCCACCAGCGCGAGCGGATCATCGGCCGCGGCCTCGGGCAGGGCTTCGGAGCCCAGCCGTGCCGCCTCGGCGGCCGCGCCCGCCGAGGCCACCGGAGCTCCCCCGCCACCGGCCACCAGGTGCCCCGCGACGATCTCCCACACCCGCTGCCCCAGCGCGTCGACCGACTCCGGCGGCAGCGTCAGCGAATCCGGCGCACTGCCCCCACTGATGGTGTTCATGGAAGCACACTGTGGTACCTCGGCAGGGACGTGACAAGTACACCCCTCCCGGTCACTCGGCGGAGCCCGCCGCCTCCGGTGCCTCCCCCCTCGGACGCTCGGCCCTGCGGCCTGTGGCCTGGCCGAAGAAGTACCCGAGGATCAGCAGGAAGCTGTCCGACACGGCGGTCGTGATGGGCGTGTGGGTGAACATCGCGACGATGAGGGAGCCGGCCAGCAGGAACATCAGAACCGGGCCGACCGCACCGGCGACGGTCTCCCGTTCCAGCAGCGACTTGTAGATCTCCGAGCGACGCGCTCTCAACTCGACGTCGAGGCGCATCTCCGCCGCACGCGCCGCAGCCGCCCGGTCCACGGCACGGGACTCCTGCTCCAGCTGCTCGCTCACCTCACGCTCGGCCGCCAGCCGTCCGTCGATCATCCCGAGCACCTGCTCCTTGAGATCACCGTCGACGACGTTCTCGAGCACGTCCCTGCGGACGGACACCAACTGCTCCTGCGGCCGCATGACCTTGATCCGGTCCAGGACCAGCTTCTTGCGCTGCAGCAGCAACGGCAGGACCCCCACCGTGACGTGCGACTCGGCATCGGACTTCGCGATGACCACACCCGCCTCGGCACTCACCCTCACCCGGTACGTGCCGAACGCCTCCGGGTGCGCGATCGCGTCGTTGACCCGCTCCAGACTCGCCTCCAGCTCCTCCAGGCCCTGCGACTCGATCTGCCCCACACCGAGACCCAGCGCTTCGAGCTGCGGTCCGAACACTCCGCCGGCCAGCTCCTCCAGCCGGCTCTGCAGGCTCGCCGACGCCGCCAAAAGCCCGATCGGTGCACGCCCCATGATGCCCCCTTGCCACGATGCCGCTCCCGACCCGGCACTCTGCCACCTCCGGATCGCGCGCGGCAGGGAATCCGGCAATCGACGGGTACCGCCGGTCGCGCTCCGCCTCACAGCCCCCGTCCCGTCCGGGGCTCGTCCCGGCACCGGGACGGGGTCGTCAACCGGTGGGGCCAGGGCGCTCGTGCGGGTGAACCCGGGCCGGTCCGCGTGTGGGGGCGCCACTGCCGGGCAGGGGACGGCCGCGGCCGTGATCGCTTGGCTGCCCAGTTCCTCTCGACCATGTGGAGTGCACGATGTCCTCAGTCCTCAAGCCCGGCGAGGTTCTCGCAGTGGACCAGGAGCTGCTGTCCGGCAACGGGCGGTTCCGGTTCACCCTGCAGCAGGACGGGAACCTCGTCCTGGCGGACCTCACCACCAGCGCCGTGCTGTGGGCCTCCGCCACCGACGGCAGCGGCGCGGCCGAGGCGAGGATGCAGGGGGACGGGAACTTCGTCCTCTACGACGGCGCCGGGCAGGTCCGGTGGGCGGCCGGCACCGACGGCCACGACAGCGCCTACGTCAGCCTCGCCGAGGACGGCAACCTCGTGGTCACCAGCCAGGCGGGCGGGACGCTGTGGGAGACGGGGACCCGCGTCGCCGGAGCCGACCGGGTGGCCCCGGAGCCCGTCCGGGAGCCCGAGCCGGAGCCCGTGCAGCAGCAGACCTACACCGTCCAGCCCGGTGACAGCCTGTCGGCCATCGCCCAGCGCTTCTACGGCGACGCGAACCGGTACCAGCAGATCGCCGACGCCAACGGGATCCCCAACCCGGACCTGATCAACCCGGGCCAGACGCTGATCATCCCCTGACGCCTGCTCACCCGCCGCGCCTCGGCCCGCCCGGGGCGCGACGGGGCGCGGCGCAGGCGAAGTGACGGCGGGTCAGCCCGGCTCGCTCGCGCCACGACGGCGGTCACCGTCCCAGGACGACCTGGTGTCCGACGGCTTCCAGCTGGAGCCCGTCGGGGGCGGAGCGGACCGCCGTGAAGTTGATGTTCTGGGGCAGGGGAACCGGCCAGGCGTACCTCAGGCCGCCGAGCACGGGGACCCGCAGCTCGAGCTCGTCGGCCGCGACCGCCACGCTCGCCGCCGTGTCCACCGGCCGGCCGTTCCAGGTCCCGGTAATCCGCAGGGCGGCCTCCTGCCCGCCGCCGGCACCGGTGGCCGGCGCGACGGTGAGGGTGCTGCCGGCACCGACCAGCCGGGACACCGCGCCGGACAGGTCCGCGTAGCCGATGGTGAGGCGGCCGGTGACCAGGTTGGCGCCCGCGCTGCGCCCGGTGAGCGAGGACGCGGCCAGGTCGTACAGGTCCAGGTCGAGCCTGCGCACGGTGAGGTGGTCGCCCTGGGCCCCGGCCGTGGTGTCGAGGGTGAAGTTCCCCGCGGTCACGGTCACGTGGTCGAGGCTGAGGTCGGCGGCCTGGGTGAGGAAGGGGAATCCGTGGATCGAGACCTCGGTGAAGCCGTCGGTCGATCCCGCCCCGTAGCCGTAGCGCTCCTGCGCGAGCGCGACGGCCTCCTTCTCCGCGTAGTGCAGGGCGATCCGGTCCGCGGCGACGAACAGAGCCGTGAGGACGACCACCACGACCACCAGCACCTTGACCCAGCGCCGCTTCATTTCCCGCTCCCCCGTGCCGTGGGCCGGACCGGCCGCTGCCGACGGCTCGTTCCGGTCCCGCATCCCCTCAGTGGCCACCGATCGGTCCGATGCATCCGATCAGCGGATCGGCCCATCCAAGCATGCGCCGGCCGATGGTGAACGCGTAGGCCCGCAGGCGCGGTTCGAGGTGGGCCCGGCGGGCAGGTGCGTCCTCCCTCCCGAACCGGGCAGCGGGCCCGGCCGTCACCCGGGCGGTGGAGCGCTCCGGTGTGCCGGATGCGGACCCCGGCCCGGTGGGCTTGGCTGGTGCGTGCACCGAGTGCCGTCCCGCCTGAACCGCCGCACGCGCACCGGACCGCCCTTCCGCCGGACCCGACCCCCTGGCCGGGCGCACGTCCGAGGTCGGTGCACCGCGTTCCCGTGGGTCCTCCCCGACATCCCGATTCGGAGTCAGTCATGCCCTACTGCACGACACGTGACGGTGTGGAGATCTTCTACAAGGACTGGGGCAGTGGCCGCCCGGTGGTGTTCATCCACGGCTGGCCGCTGAACGGCGACGCCTGGCAGGACCAGCTGAAGGCGGTCGCCGACGCCGGGTTCCGCGGCATCGCCCACGACCGCCGCGGTCACGGGCGCTCCACCCCGGTCTACGACGGCTACGACTTCGACACCTTCGCGGACGACCTCGACGACCTCATCACCAAGCTCGACCTCCAGGACGTCACACTGGTGGCGCACTCGATGGGCGGCGGCGAACTCGCCCGCTACATCGGCCGCCACGGCACCTCGCGGATCAAGTCCGCGGTGCTGCTCTCGGCGATCCCGCCGCTGATGGTCCAAGGTCCCGACAACCCCGAGGGCGTGCCCGGCTCCGTCTTCGACGACATCAAGGCGGGCATCCTGAACGAGCGTTCCCAGTTCTGGAAGGACACCGCCGTCGGCTTCCTGTCCGCCAACCGCCCCGGCACCAAGGCGACCCAGGGCAACCAGGACGCGTTCTGGTACATGGCGATGGCCCAGACCGTCCAGGGCGGCGTCGACTGCGTGGACGCCTTCGGCTACACCGACTTCCACGACGACCTGAAGAAGTTCGACATCCCCCTGCTGGTCGTCCACGGCGACGACGACCAGGTCGTGCCGATCGACGCCACCGGTCGCAAGACCGCCGCCCTGGTCCCCGGCGCCGTACTCAAGGTCTACGAGGGCGGCTCGCACGGCATCGCGGTCGTCCCCGGCGACAAGGAGCGCTTCAACCAGGACCTGCTCGACTTCCTCAAGGCCTGAGAACCGCAGCCCTCCGCCGGGGCCGGCCGCGTACCGTCAGTCCTGCTCGGCGGCGGCCGGCTGCGTGCCCGCCGCCTCGGACTCCACCCGGTCCGGGGCGGCCGGCGCGGCCTGCTCCCCGGCGGGCGGAGCCGGTGCCACCGGCGTCTGTGCGGTCGAGACCCGCGACTTCTCCGGGTATCCCGTGCTCGGCATGTCCTGCTCCCAGCTGTCGTCGTCGTTCGGCCCCGCTCCGGGGCCGTGGCACCACCGGTGGGGTTGTGCCCGGCCTGACGGCCCCTCACCCCACCGGCGGGCAGCGGGATTCAGCGGACCGCCCGGGCGGCCGGGCTCAGGACGACCACGGTCCGAGCATCCCCCTCATCGCGTCCGTCAGCGCCAGCTGAAGCAGCGGGCCGTAGGTGATCCGGCCGACGCCCAGGCGGCGGAAGCGTTCGATGTCGTGCCGGACCGGGTGCGCGGTCGAGTTCACCGGGACCGACACCGCGCCCGTGACCGCCGCGAGCAGCTCGTCGTCGTCCTGGATGCGCACGGGGTAGACGCTGTCGGCGCCCGCCCGCTCCATCGCCAGCAGGCGCTCGATCGCCTCGTCCAGGACGGCCTTGGCGCTCTCCGCGTGGACGAAGAGGTCGGTGCGCCCGTTGATCCAGACCGGGACGCCCGCGTCGTCGGCCGCCGCCCGCAGACCGGCGATGTAGTCGGCGTGCTCCCGGGTGCTCCGCACGCGCCCGCCCTCCGAGTGGACGGTGTCCTCGACGTTCAGGCCCGCCCCGCCCGCCTCGACGAGCCCGGCGATCAGGTCGGCCGGCGACTGGCCGTAGCCGGACTCCAGGTCCACCGAGACGGGGACGTCGACCGCCGCGATGATCGGCCGGACGGCCGCCAGCACCTCCTCGAAGCTCTGCCCCTCCTGGTCCTCCGCTCCGCGGGACTCGGCGAGGGGATGACTGCCGATCGTCAGCGCCGGGAAACCGGCCGCGGCCGCGGTCCGCGCGGACCAGGCGTCCCAGACGGTGGGGAGCACCAGCGGCTTGTGCTCGGCGTGCAGCTGCTTCAGGCGCTGGGCGCGCTCAACGGTGGTGTGAAGATCCATGCCGAGGACGCTACCCCGTGGTGCCCCGGGAACGACGGAACAACGGAACGATCGGGCCCCGGTCCAGGTTGGGGCGGAGTCACCCTCACGACCGTCTGACCTGCGGGATCTGACTGAATTCCGGCGACTTGGGTCAACTGACTGACGTGCCCGCCGGTGTCCGGGCGCGACAGTGGAGCCGCCGGCGGTGCTGACGCACCATCAGCCACCACCCGGCCGAGGCCGCCTCGAAACGGCAGCTCGGCCTGCAACTCCCTTGGAGGGGATCCACCTTGAAGACCCGTACGAAGACCTGGCGCCTGCTCCCGGTCGCACTCGTCGCCGCCACGTCCGTCCTCCTGGCGAGCTCGACGGCGTCCGCCGCGGAGCCCGGCGAGAGCAACGGCTGGAGCCAGGAGATCGAGGACAACGCGCCGGTCTACTCGGACGGGGACATGTCCGAGGCCCGCGATCCGAACGGCAACGCGCTGGTCCAGGTCTGGCGCGGATGGAGCAACAACAACATCTACCTCTCCATCAACCACGGGACTCCCATCCAGATGGGCGGGGCCCAGACGAACGTCAGCCCGGTGGTCGTGTTCGACACCCACGGCGGGAACAGCTCCTACTTCCGGGTCTTCCACACCGGGACCAACGGGTTCGTCTTCTACTCCCACATCCAGGTCACCGGCAACCTGCTGAACCCCAGCGCCTGGTACCAGGTGCCCAACGACGTGCGCACGCCCAACAACCTGCCGGTCGCCGTGACGGCGCTGCCCTCGCGCGGACTCCTGCTCGCCTACCGCGGCCAGGACAGCGCGAACGTCTACAGCGTCTTCTTCAACGGGCAGAACAACCTCTGGGACCTCCCGGTGGCGGTCCCGAACGCGACGAGCCCCTCCTCGCCCGCCCTCTCCGTCACACCCTCGTCGAACATCATCCTGCTGGCCTGGCGCGGCACCGACAACCAGGTCAACGTGATCCGCCAGCACTACGGCAACGGCGGCTGGTGGGGGCAGGAGATCCTGCCGGGCGTACTCACCGACGCCCAGCCCGCCATCGCGATGGCGAACAGCGTCTGGGGTCAGATGGCCGTCCGCGAGCAGGGCACCCACCGACTCCGGCTGTCCTCGGTCGCCTCGACCGGCGGGTGGGCCGGCAGCTGGAGCGCCGAGGTCAACGGCTTCGTCGCCCGCTACGGCCCCACCCTGGTCGCCTACGCCGCGACCGTCTACCTCCTCGCCACCACCGGCAGCGGCGGCGTGTGGTGGAAGCAGTCCCGCCAGTACTGACGATCCGTTCTAGCCGAAGGTGAAGGCGAACGCCTGGAGGCCCGGGGTTAGGCGGAGTTCGAGCTGCGCCTGACGGGCCGTGGCGTCGTCGGTGAGCCGGTAGAGGGTCGGGGTCCCGTGGATCTGGAGGATCCCGGTCTGCTTGCCGTCGACGAGGACCGTGACGGTGCCTTCGCCGGCGAGGACGAGGTTGGCGTTCTTGGCGCGGTAGGTGAAGGCGAGGCGGGCGTCGGGGCCGGCGGTGAACTGTTCGTAGCCCGTGGTCCAGGTCCCGGCGAGGGAGAGCCGGCCCGGCGGGACTCCGTCGGCGGGGAAGGCGTAGACGGTCGCCTTGTCCTGGACCAGCCCGGGCGTGCCGGTGTAGCCGCGGATGCCGGTGGTGCTGAGGTAGGTCTCCGGTGTGCGGTCGGCCGCGAGCTGGTCGTTGGTCTGGCCCGTCGCCGGCGGCAGTTGGACCGTGGGGTCGGCCTGCCGGAGGAGGTCGCGGATCAGGTTCTCGGTCTGGGCGTAGCGGCCTTCGCCGAAGCTGAAGTAGCGGACGGTGCCCTGGGCGTCGATGAGGTACTTGGCGGGCCAGAAGCGGTTGCGGTAGTTGTCCCAGGTGTCCAGGTCGTTGTCGAGGGCGACGGGGTAGCTGACGCCGAGTTTGCGGGCCTGGTCAGCGACGTTGCCGGCGTCCTTCTCGAAGGCGAACTCCGGTGAGTGGACGCCGATGACGGCGAGGCCCTTGTCGCGGTAGGCGCGGTCCCAGGCCTCGATGTGGGGCAGGCTGCGCTGGCAGTTGATGCAGGAGTAGGTCCAGAAGTCGATCAGGACCACCTTCCCGCGCAGCGCGGCCAGGTCGACGGGTGCCCCGCCCGGTGTGTTGAGCCACTGGGCGATGCCGGCCAGCGGCGGGGCGGCGCCGCAGGAGCGGAGCTCGTCGACGCCGTCCTCGCAGCGGGCGAGGTCCTTGTTGGAGTCGTCGAACAGGCCGGAGAGCTTCTGCCGGGCGGTGTCGTTGTCCTCGACCCGCTTCTGCACGGTGGCCGTGTAGTCGGGCAGCGCCCGTTGCAGGGCGGTGGTGACGTCGAAGGCGAGGGCGAAGGCCAGCACGATCATCAGGACCCCGGCCGCCACGCGGAGCTTGCGGGCGCGGGTGCGGAACGCGGCCACCCGCTCGGACACCCGGCGGCCCGCGAGGGCGAACACCAACAGCGGGATCGCGGTGCCGACGGCGAAGGCCACGGTCAGCGCGACGATGCCGGCGCTGATCTCCCCGCGGGCGCCCGCTACGGTGATCGCGGCGAGCACCGGGCCCGCGCAGGGCACGTAGAGCAGCCCGAGCCCCAGACCGAGGACGAAGGCGCTGCCCTCCCTGTTGACCCGGCGCTGCGGGATCCGGGAGAAGGGCCGTTCCAGCAGCCGCTCGACGGGCGGGAAGACGAGCCCGAGGCCGATCAGGACCAGCAGTGCCAGCCCGGTGTAGCGCAGGATGTCCTGCGGCAGGCCCAGGGCCGAGATGATCGTGACCCCGAGCAGGGTGAAGAAGCTGAAGCTCAGGACCAGTCCGGCGACGACGGCGTACGGGCGGCGGTTGCGGCGGGGCGACGACGGCGCTTCGGGGGCGGCGGTCACGACCGCCCCGCCGCCCGGCCCGGCCTCCGTCGGCGCCGCGTCCTTCGGGGCGGCCGGTGGTGGGGACGCGCCGCTCGGGCCACCCGCGAGGAAGACCACCGGCAGGACCGGCAGGATGCACGGCGAGACCGCGGTGATCAGGCCGCCGAGCAGGCCGATCAGGACCAACGTGATCATGACGACCGCCTCCGTCCGAGGCAACGCCACCCGCGCCTCCTCACCCGGGAATTCGGAACCGCCCGGGGCCCAGATGGGTGCACCCGGCGCTGCGCGGCCGCGCGGGCGAACCGTCGCCACGGCGACCGCGTCCGGCACTGCGGGGTTGAGGGCGGGCATCGCTCTGACGGCCCCTCAACCCCGCTCCGGGCCGAGGTCCTGCGGCTACGCGGCCCAGCCGCCGTACGGCACCGTGATCAGTTCCATGGCGTGGCCCGCCGGGTCCATGAAGTACACGCCGCGGCCACCGTCGTTGTGGTTGACCGCGCCGGGCTGCTTGCGGTGGGGGTCCGCGTAGTGCTCCGTGCCGCGCTGCCGGATCCGCGCGTACGCCGCGTCGAACTCCTCCTCGGACACCAGGAAGGCGTAGTGCTGCGGCGTGATGCTCTCGACCGGGATGGTGGCGAAGTCCAGGGTGACGCCGTTCCCCAGGGCCACCGCGATGAACGGGCCCCACTCGGCGGTGATCTCGAGATCGAGCAGCTCCGCGAAGAAGTCAGCGGACTCCCGGTTGTCCCGGGCGTGGACGATCGTGTGGTTCAACTCGACGGACAAGGAATGCCTCCGAAGGCATGTCCCGACACCTCCATGCCTCACCCGGACGGTGACCGACACGCGATGCCGTCGAAGACCCTAGCCCCGCCGACGCGGTGGATCAACCATCGGGTGACGAAGGCTCAGATCGCCGCCGCCCCAGGGCCAACGGCCGGTCGCCGGGGCTCCTCGGCCGTGTGCGGGTCGGTCGGCCACGTCGCCGACCTCCCCGGCACGCACGACCTGGTGGCCCCGGCCGCCGGCGGCGTACGGGATGGCCGTCGGCGTCTCCGTCAGGCGGCCGCCGCGAGGTCGGCGCGGCCGAAGAGCAGGGCGTAGCCGCGCGGGAGGTGGGCGAGGAGGCGGTCGGTGAGCTGCTCGCCGGCGAGGTCCGCGAGGGCGGCCAGGACTGCGGTGGTGTCCCAACGGGCGGTGGCGAGGGTGGTGTTCAGGGTGCGGGCGACCGCTTCGACGAAGGCGGGCCCGGCGACCGCCTCGGGCGCGGGGATCTGGGCGGCGAACAGGGCCCGGTCCTGCTCGGGCAGGACCGCGGCGAGCGCGCAGCGTTCGTCGCCGGCCAGTTGGCCGCCGAGAGCGGTGAGGACGGCGGCGAGGACGCTCTCGGTCTCCTGGTCGGTGGTGTGGTGGCCGTTGGCGCGGATCTGCTCGATGAGGCGGCGGTGGGTCATGGTGGTGGCCTTCCTGGGGCAGCCGGTGGGTCGGGGCGGTGGCGTGCTCGTCGCTCTGCGGATGTCCGGCGGCCGCGCCCCTCCCACGAGGGGTGCGGCCGCCGGACGGGCTGCGGGGTTCAGCCGTGGCTGCGGTGCTTGTTGCCCGTCACCAGGCGGTAGGCGATGAGGAGGATGACCGATCCGGCGACGGCCGCTATCCAGGTGGAGAGGTCGAAGAAGCCGTCGATGGAGTCGACGCCGAAGAGGACCTTGCCGAGCCAGCCGCCCAGCAGGCCGCCCGCGATGCCGATGAGGGTCGTGACGACGATGCCCCCGGGGTCCTTGCCCGGCATCAGTGCCTTGGCGATGAGGCCCGCGAACAGTCCGATCAGAATCCAGGCGATGATGCCCATGTGCTACTCCTCACTCGGGGTACGACAGCGTCGGCACTCGTCTTCACCGATCTGCGGTCCTCAAACGCACTGATCTTCCGCAGCCGCCCGAAGCGGACGTCGCCACGCACCGCCGTGAACCGGGCCCGACCCACAGCGGGTGGGGGTCAGGTCGCGGTGCGGTCGGTGAGCGGCAGGGTGACGGTGATGCGCTTGCCGCCCGTCGGCAGGGTCTGGACGGCGCAGGTGGCGGCCAGTTCCCGGACGATCGCCCATCCCCGCCCGCCGAGGGTGCTGAAGTCGTGCAGGGCGGCCCGGTCGGTGCGCGGGTGGCGGGGGTCGGCGTCCTCCACGGCGATCCGCAGCAGGCCGCCGCACTCCTCGATCCGGGTCTCGAACCCGGTGACGCCCCCGGCGTGGCGGATCGCGTTGGTGACCAGCTCGGTGGCGGCCAGGTGGGCGTCCGCCTCGGCCGTGGCGTGCACCGGCCCGGCCCCGACCAGCACCCGGCTGACGGCCCGCCGGGCCTGCGAGGCCGTCCGCACCGCGGGGTCCGAGGACGCTCTCCGGTCACCCCGGGCACCGTCGTCGGCGAACGGGGACGGACGGGGAGACGGCATCGCGGCGACCTCGGATCGGTGAGCGTCCCCGCGGGAGCAGCGAGGGAAAGGTCTCCGCGGGCGGTCGGAGGCTCGCCTACCCCCGGACCCGTCCGGCATTCCGGTCCGGCCCGGGACGCAAGGTGAGGGTGATGTGGATGCGTTTGCCGCCGCCGGGCAGGGCCCGCACGTCGACCGTGGTGGCGAGCAGCCGCACCAGGGGCCAGCCCCGGCCGCCGATCCGGGTGGCGTCGTCCAGGTCGGCGGCGGCGCCGCGCGGGTGGCGGGGGTCCGCGTCCTCGACCGTGACGTGCAGGACCGCCGCACCGGGATCGAGGGCGGCGGCGAAGGCGGTCACCCCGCCGGCGTGCCGGATGGCGTTGACGACCAGTTCGGTGGTGACCAGCAGCGCGTCGGCTTCCACCTGGGTCCCGGCCGCGACGGTGCCGTGCAGCACCCGGCCGACCAGGGCGCGGGCCTGGGCCGCGGACTCCACCGACCCGGGGGCGGGCACCGGCCCTGCGGCGGGCACCGGTCCGCCCGGCTTCGGCCCTGTCGGCACCGGCACGCTCCCCCGCCTCACCCGTTCGGGTGGTGGGTGCCGCGCCCGGCACCCTCGACGGCGGCCAGTGCGGCGGGCAGGTCGTCCGCGACGGCGAGGTGGTCGCCGAGGTCGACGACCTCGAACAGCCGCCGCACCGTGGGGTGGAGCGGCCCGGCCAGCACCAGGGCCCGGCCCTCGGCGGTCATCCGCCGCCGGGCGAGCAGGAGGGTCTGCAGGACCGAGGAGTCCATGAACCGGACCGCCGCCAGGTCGACGACCACCGGCCCGGCCCCGGAGTCGAGCACCGCCTGGACCTCGGCGGTGAAGGCCGCCGCGGTCTCCCAGTCGAGCTCCGCCTGCGCCCGCACGACGCTCGTCCCGCCGGCGGCGGGGATCCGCGCCCCGCCTGTCGTCTCCTGAGCCATGACCGGCATCCTACTGACCCCTCCGGGGCGCGCCCTGACCGGCCGTCACCTGCCACGGTCGGCCGCAGCGGGCCGGACTTGGCCGGGGTCAGCCGGAGTCCGCCTCTCCGGCCGCGGCGGGCCGCCCGTACCAGTCGAGGCAGACGATGAGCGCGTCGTCCTGCGGGTCGTCGTCGCGGTGGACGGCGAGTTCGGTCAGGATCGCCCGGGGCACCTCCGCCGCCGGCAGCAGCCGGGTGGACTGGATGGCCCGGGCGAGCGCCGCCTTGCCGTAGATCTCTCCGGCCCGCGAGGCCACCGCGTGCACGCCGTCGCTGACGAAGATCAGCCGGTCGCCGGGCCGCACTTCGACGTGCTGAGCCTCGTAGGGGGTGTCGTCGGCGAGCCCCAGGGGCAGCTGGGCCTCGAACGGCACGTGCTCGACGACGCCGGCCCGCAGCCGGTGCAGCTGCGGCGAGCCCGCGTCGACCACCTCGACCAGGCCGGTGTCGAGGTGGAACTCCAGCAGCAGGACCGACAGGTGGGCCTCGCCGCGGTGCTGGGCGTAGACGGCCTGGTCGGCCAGCGCGGCCTGGTCGGCGATGCCGATGCCGGCCCGGCGGGCGTTGCGCAGGGCGTTGACCGCGAGGTTGGTGAGCAGGGAGGCGTCGATGCCCTCGCCCATGCCGTTGGTGATGGTCAGCGTGAGGCGGTCCTCGGTGGCGGACCAGTCGAAGTTGTCGCCGTGGATGGCGTACGCGGGTTCGAGCTGCGCGCCGATCGCATACTCCTCGCGGGCGCAGGCGCGGGCCGGCAGCAGCTGCCACTGCATCTCGGCGGCCAGGGTGAGGCGGTCCTTGCGGCGGGCCTGCAGGTAAAGGTCGGTGTCGCGTTCGGCGACCACCATCTGGTGGCCGAGCATCTCGGCGATCTCCAGCAGCTCGTCCCGCAGCTCCGGGGTCAGGTGCGCGGGGTCGAGGTCGAGGCTGAGCACGCCGAGGCGGTCGCCGCGGACGGCGACCGGCAGGTGCAGGAGCGTGCGGTCGGGCCCGGTCTCGGCGAAGGGCTGCTGGGAGCCGAAGGCCCGGCCCGGGGCGCTGGTGTGCACCGAGACCGGTGCGGCGGTGAGCGGGAGGTCCGTCACCCGCTGAAGGACCGTCAGGCTGTAGTCGGCGAGCAGCAGTTCGGCCGTCCGCACGCGGTAGTGGCGCGTCAGGACGTCGCGCAGGGCGTCCAGCAGTGCGTAGGGGGCGGCGGTGCGCAGGGCGCGCTCCGCGGTGGCCGGGCCGGTCGTCACTCGTGCTCCTCGTTCTTCTGAAGGTCGGTTGATACGGCGTCGGGATGTCGTTGTCGTCCGAGAGGGTGTCAGGATGGGTCCATGAACCCCGCCTCCCCGCTTCCGGGCCCCGTCGACGCGGCGACCACGCTGTCGTCGGTCGCCGAGCTGCTGGAGGTGCTCTGGGGCGGCGGCCGGGACCTGGCCGCGACCCCGGTGTCGGTGTCGCAGCTGCGGGTGCTCTACGTCCTGGCGGAGAGCGACGGGATCAACCTGCGCACCCTCACCGAGACCCTGGCCTCGCGCCCGTCCTCGGTGAGCCGGCTGTGCGACCGCCTGGAGGCGGTCGGGCTCCTCCAGCGCGGGGCCAGCCCGGTCAGCCGGCGCGAGCTGGAGCTGCGCCTCACCCCGGCCGGGCGGAGCTTCGTGGCCGACCTGCGCGCGGCGCGGGAGGCGTCCCTGGGCGAGATCCTGGCCGTCATGTCGCCCTCCGACCGCCGGGCGCTGCTGACCGGGCTGACCGCGTTCCGGGCCGCCAGCGCCGCTGCGGCCGGGCCGGTCGCGGGCGGTGCCGCGGCTGCGGACGTGCGCACCGCCTGAACACCTCGGCTCCTCAGGTCGGGATCTTCCGTGACGATTCCCGCATTCTTCCACACCGAAAATGTTGCCGAGCGGAAAATGTTGCCGTGCCTCCGCCCCGGCCGGGGGCCGGGTTGCCAGCGGACGCCGGCATGGGGGATTGTTGCCGGACGACAACTGTTCCGCCGACCTGATGAGGTGAGGGATCCGCCCAGCGGGTCTTCGACACTTGCTACCCATTCCCTCGCAGACCACCGAGATCCGGCACTTCCCGTGGTCGGGGGCGCCGTACCCGGCCCTGGTCGCCGACGCGCAGGACACCCTGACCGAGCGCAACGACGCCGCGGGCCTGCTGCTGCCGCTCTCCGCCCCGGGGACGCCACTGGCCGACGCGGTCCCCGCCTGGCTCTACGAGGCGCACCGCGCCCTGGGCCGGACCGTCGACCGGACCGGAGGACGGACCGCAGGTCGGGGCGCCGAGGGCCCGCCCTCCGGTCCGATCGACGGCCGCACCTTCGAGGCCCACCCGAGCGTGCGGGCCGACGGCACGGTGGCCTGGTGGCTGGTGGACGACACCGACCGCCGGCTCGCCCGGGAGGCGCTGCGGATGGAACGGGAACGGACCGCTTTCCTCGCCAGGGCGTCCAGCGCCCTGCTCTCCTCCCTCAACCTCGAACGCTGCATGAACACCACCGCCCGGCTGGCCGCGGAGAACCTCGCCGACGCCGCCCTGGTCCTCGCCCCCGCCAAGGGTGCGTGGCTCCCGGTGGTCAGCTGCCTGCGCGGCGGCGACCCCGTCGCCTCGCAGCACGCGGTGGACCCCGACGCGGTGCCCGGCCTCGGCGAGGCCCTGCGCGGCTTCCCGCCCGTCCCCTCGCGCTGGATCGACCCGGCCTCGGCCCCGGAGTGGATGCTGCCGGAGGGCTTCGGCCCGGTCGGCTCGATCGTCATCACCCCGCTCCCGGGCCACGGCGTGCCGGCCGGCGCGCTGGTGCTGCTGCGCCGCTCGGAGAGCGCCACGTTCTCCGAGGCCGAGGAGGTGTTCGCCCGCCTGTTCGCCGCCCGCTCCGGAGCGGCGATGTCCGCCGCCCGGCTGTACTCGGAGCAGGCCGCGATCAGCGAGATCCTGATGCGCGAGCTGCTGCCGCCGGTGCTGCACCAGGTCGCGGGGGTGGACTTCGCCGGCGGGTACCGGCCGTCCGCCGACCACGAGCGGGTCGGCGGGGACTTCTACGACGTGCACCCCGCCGTGGTGGAGGGCGAGGCGTCCCTGGTCACCATGGGGGACGTCTGCGGCAAGGGCCTGGAGGCCGCCGTGCTGACCGGGAAGATCCGCAACACCCTGCACGCCCTGCTGCCGCTGGCCGACGACCACGAGCGGATGCTCGACCTGTTGAACACCGCGCTGCTCACCTCGCACCACACCCGCTTCGCGACGGTGGTGCTGGCCTCCGCCGTCCGGCGGGGCGGCGTGGTGGACCTGCGGCTGACGAGCGGCGGACACCCCGCGCCGCTGATCGTCCGGGCGGACGGCACCGTCCACGAGGCCGACACCCACGGCAACCTGGTCGGGGTGCTCCCCCGGGTCGTCGCCCGCACCGCCGAAGTCGCCCTCGCACCGGGCGAGTTCTGCGTCCTGTACACCGACGGGATCACCGAGGCCCGGGGCGGGCCGATGGGAGACGCCCAGTTCGGCGAGGAGCGCCTGCAGCGGGCGCTGGCCGGGTGCGCGGGCATGCCGGCCGAGGGCGTCGTGGAGCACGTCCTGATGCTGGCCGCCCAGTGGCTCGGCGACCGCCGGCACGACGACATGGCCGTCGTCGTCATCGCCGCACCGCCGGCCCGGCACCTGACCGCGGTGGACGGGCACACCCGGGGCCGGTACACCGCGTGACCACCAGCACCTCCGCCCGGCCCGCCGCCCCGCGCCCGGACCGGCTGGCGGACGCCCTGCTCGACGCCGTGCTGGCCAAGGACGCCGAGGCCGCCGCCGCACTGGTGCTGGGCGCCCTGGCCGACGGCCTGGCCCCGGAGCACCTGCTGCTGGACGTGATCGCGGTGGTGCAGCGCCGGATCGGCGAGCGGTGGGCCGACAACACCATCAGCGTCGCCCAGGAGCACGCCGCCACCGCCGTCAACGAGCGCGCCGTCGTCGCCCTCGCCGCCCGGACCCCCGACCCGCCCACCCCCGCGCGCGGCCGGGTCACCGTGGCCTGCGTGGACGGCGAGTGGCACGCGCTGCCCGCCCGGCTGCTGGCCGAGGTCCTCCGGCTGCGGGGCTGGCAGGTCGACTTCCTCGGCGCTCAGGTGCCCTCCACCCGGCTGATCGCCCACCTCCACACCACACCGACCGACGTGGTCGCCCTGTCCGGCTCGATCACCACCCGACTGCCCGCCGCCCACGCGGCCGTCACCGCCTGCCAGGCCGTCGGCGTCCCGGTGATGGTCGGCGGCGCGGCCTTCGGCCCCGACGGCCGCTACGCCGAGCTGCTGGGCGCCGACGCCTGGGCCCCGGACGCCCGCGCGGCGGCGGACCTGCTGGCCGCGCGGCCGCTGCCGCGCCCGCTGCCCGACCACCAGCCCCTGGACGACCTGCCGCACCTGACCGACCAGGAGTACACCCTGGTCACCCGCAGCAGGGCCGAGCTGGTCCGCACCGTCCTCGCCGGCCTGGAGGCCGCCCTCCCGGCCGTGGCCGCCTACGACGACCTCCAGCGCGAACGCACCGCCGAGGACCTCGCCCACATCGTCGACTTCCTCGCCACCGCGCTCTACCTCGACGACCAGGACCTGTTCGGGGCCTTCCTCGCCTGGACCACCCGGATCCTGGTACGAAGGGGTGTGCCCGCCGCCAGCCTGCCGCCCGCCCTCGTCCTGCTGGCCGACGAGCTCAAGGACTTTCCCCGCGCCACCCGGATCCTCGGCCACGGTCTGCGGGGACTGACGCACCAGCCCACCGCCACCACCGGGAAGACCGCATGACCAGCTCGCCCCTCACCCCGCTCCGCCTGACCACGGTCGACGCCGGCCACGTCCTCCGGATGGAGCTGCACGGCGACCTGGACCACGACAGCGCCGACCTGCTGCTCGACCGCGTCACCGCCCGCCTCGCCGAGCGGCCGGCTCTGGAGCACCTGCACCTGCGCTGCGCCGGGCTCGACACCGTCGACTCCACCGGCCTGTCGGTCCTGCTGATGATCCGCCGCCGGACCGACGCGGCCTCGGTGCAGCTCCACCTGGACGACCGCCCCGCCCGCCTGGAGCGCCTGCTCCGGGTCACCGGCACGCTCGACCACCTCACCGCCGCCTCCCCCGTCTCCCCCGTCGGCGACGGGGGCCGGGTGGGCCCCGCCGCCGGCCGCCCCGGGAGCGGCGGCTGACGCAGCGTCAGTCCCGCTGCAGCAGGCCCAACTGCCGGTGGACGGCGGAGCCCACCCGCTGCTCGTCACCGGTGGCGAGCAGGTCGAGCAGCGCACCGCGCAGCACCGCCAGCGTCAGCGTGCGGCGGACGGCGCCCTCCTCGGTGTCCCGCTCGGCGGCCGGCTGGCAGTCGGCGAGCACGTCGAGCCAGTCGGTGACGGTGCTCCGCGCGAATCCCGCCCACGGGCCGTCGGGGTTCACCAGGGAGCGGGCGTACGCCTCGGCCCACAGGCGCAGCAGCGGCCGGTGCTCCTCCGCCGCGAGCCAGCTCCACACCCCGCGCGCGGCCTCGGCGAGGCCGACCGGCCGCTCGGGCCGGCGGAGCTCGGCCAGCAGCTCCAGCTCGTCCTCGCGGGCCCGCTCCAGCAGCGCCCGCACGAGCCCGTCCTTGGTCCCGAACAGGAACATCAGGACCCGGGTGCTGGACCCGATCGCCTCGGCCAGCGGGCGCAGCGACAGGTCGTTCAGACCGTGGCGGAGCGAGTAGCGGTACGCGGCCTCCAGCAGCTCGGTCTGACGCGGGGAGGGGTTTGCGGCGGTCGGAGGCACGGGCCTAGTCTAGGGCTACTGACACACTCGTGTCAGTAACGGAGCACGCCGATCCCACGACGGAGCGTCTTCATGGAACAGGTCCGCGACCCCCGGGTCACCCTCCGCCGAGCCGACCGCCCGGGCGACCTGGGCTGGATCGTGATGGCCCACGGCGAGCTGTACGACCGTCAGTTCGGCTGGGGCACCACCTTCGAGACCCTGGTCGCCCGGATCGTCGCGGACTACGCGACCACACCGCCCTCGACACCGCAGGAGGCCTGGATCGCGGAGGTCGACGGCGAGCGGGCCGGCTGCGTCATGCTCGTCGGCGACGGACAGCCGGGCACCGCCAGACTCCGCGTCCTGCTCGTCGACCCGACCGCCCGGGGCCTCGGCCTCGGCACCCGCCTGGTCGAGACCGCCCTGCACTTCGCCCGCGCCTCCGCCTACCGGCGGGTGACCCTCTGGACCACCGACAACCTGCTGTCCGCCCGCCGGATCTACCAGCACTTCGGCTTCCACCTCACCGACGAGAAGCCCCACGAGGGCTTCGGCCAAGGCCTGCTGGGCCAGACCTGGACCCTCGAACTCCCCACCGCCGACCGGCGCCCCGGCTCCCCCTGACCGGTGCGGGCCCAGCCGGCGGGTGGGCGGGGTCGAGCGGTACGGCCACCTCGTCCGTGCCGGCGAACACGACGGAGCATGCCGTCCCTCACGCGGCGCCGGTCTCCGACCCCTCCGGCGCTGCCGCCCCGCGCCGGTGACGGGGGAACGCCCGGCGTTCGGTCTCGACCGGCACGAGCCGGTGGGCGCCGCGGTGACGCCCGTACGGTGCGGTGGCCACCTCGACGGCGGCGGCGGCGATCAACGCGAGCAACAGCAGGAGCATCACGGGCAGAACCTCCAACGTGCCGGGCCGGTCGGACGTCCTCCCTCATGCCCCCGATCGCGACACCGATGCCCCGGTTCACCCGCGCGGCAGAACCGCCTGCGCACCCAGCAGTTGGCAGGCGTCGATGGCAGGTACCGCCGTGAACCAGCTGACAGCCATGAGATCGGCCGCGAGAGCCTGAGCCCGGTCACCCCCGTAGTGCCTCGGGCCCCGCCAGACCCGGACGGATCGTCCCGGGATCCACAGTCAGCCGGGCGAGCCACACACACCACCGCCCAAGAGCTGACGCCCAGTCACTGCCGCCTGCAATCACTCGCCCGGGTCGGGAGTTCACCTCTCGGAGCCGACGGGTACTGGTAGGTGTGGAGTCGTCAGGGCGGGTCGTCCTCTCGCGGGGTGGGGTGGGTGTGGTGGCGCGAGTGGTGTGTGTGCACGGGATCGGGCAGCAGGTGCAGGGGGAGAGTCGGCTGCGGTCGGTGTGGTGGCCCGCGTTGAGCGACGGGCTGCGCCGCGCCGGGGCCGAGAGCCTGGTGGCGGAGTCGGATGTGGCGGTGGCCTTCTACGGCGACCTGTTCCGCCCGGCCGGCGAGTTCCTCGCCGCTGGTGACCCGCCCTACACGGCCGCCGACGTGGAGGAGGGCTTCGAGCAGGAGCTGCTCGCCGAGTGGTGGAAGGCCGCAGCGGAGTCGGATCCGGGGGTGGTGGCGCCGGACGCGGACGACGTCCTGGTGGCGACGCCGCGGTCGGTGCAGGGCGCGCTGCGGGCGCTCTCGGGGTCGAAGTTCTTCGCGGACGTCGCGCTGCGGGCGATGGTGGCGGATCTGAAGCAGGTCCGGGCCTACCTGACGGACCAGCAGGTGCGTGAGCAGGCCCGCGCCCGGGTGATGGTGCAGATCGGGGAGGACACCCGGGTCGTGGTGGCGCACTCGCTCGGCTCGGTGGTCGCCTACGAGGCGCTGTGCGCACTTCCGGGTCACCGGGTGCGGGCGCTGGTGACGATCGGCTCCCCCTTGGGCATCCCCCATCTGGTCGTGCACCGCCTCCAACCCACCCCTGTGCCCGCCCCTGACAGCAAGGGCAAGGGCAAGGCGGTGCGCGGGGCATGGCCGGGCGGGGAGCAGCTGGAGTGGACGAACCTGGCGGATGCCGGTGACGTGGTGGCGCTGGTGAAGGACCTGCGCCCGGCCTTCGGGGAGCGGGTGCGCTCGGCGACGGTGTCCAACGGTGCGCACGCCCACGACGCGACCGCCTACCTGACGGACGCGCTGTGCGGGCGGGCGATCGCCGACGGCCTCGCGTGAGCGACAGCGCTGAAGCAGCGAAGGGGCCGCGCAGATTCCTGATCGCGACGGTGGTCGCCGACTACCCGAAGGACCGGACCTTGAACCGGACCGGCCTGGTGGAGGCACGCGACCGGATCATCGACCTGTTCACCCGGCAGCTCGGCTACCGACTCCATGACCCGCTGCCACTGAGCCCGACCAAGCTGCAGCTCACCGACGCGCTGCGCGCGTTCTGCTCCTCGAAGGAGCGGCGCGAGGACGACGAGCTGGCGTTCTACCTGTCGTGCCACGGCGGGACCCTCGACGACGGTGACGAGCACGTTCTGTACACCACCGACACCGACCCCGACGACCTGACCTACACCTCACTGCCCACCGCGGAGCTGACCCGGGTGATGCTGCGCGACAGCCAGATCAGCCGGGTGATGCTGCTGCTGGACGCCTGCTACATCGGCCTGGGCGGCAACCAACTGACCGCAGCCGCGCTGAAGCACCTGGGTCCCGTCTGGGGCCGGAAGCCGGGGGCGGGCCTGGTGGTCGTCTCATCCGCCCAGCCGCACCAGCTGGCACACACAGGCGTGTTCCCCAAGCTTCTGCAGCAGGCCGTCACCGACCTGTCCGTCGCCGGCCACGTCCCCACCACGCTGTCGGTCGACGCCATCGTGCAGCACATGAACCGCTCCAAGGACCTGCCCGGCGACCAGCGGATCAGCCAGAACAGGGTCGGCTTCGACGGCGAGCCGCCCGCGTTCTTCCCCAACCCCCGCCACGACCCCCGGCTGAACGAGGTCGACCTCGCCCTGCAACAGGCTGCCGCCTTCGACGCACAGGACCGCAAGCGCGATGCCGAGCTCACCACCCGCCTCCTGGTACGCGCCATGGGCTACCAAGGCCGCCCGGGCGACGACCTCGCCGCCCCCGCCTGGTGGTTCAGCGGCCGAGAGGCTGCCCTGCGCCACCTCGGGGAGTGGCTCAGCACCCCGTCCGCGCCGGACAGCCGGTCCTGCCGAGTGGTCACCGCCGGCCCCGGCTCCGGCAAGACCGCCGTTCTCGGCCTGATCGCCGCCCTCTCCCATCCCGAACGCCGCCGCGCCGTCCCCCTCGACGCACTCGACATCCCACCGGGCCTGATCGCCCCTGGCACCCTCGACACCGCCGTATACGCCCAAGGGCTGAGCGACACCGACGTCCTGGACGCGATCTGCGCCGCCGCCCGCATCACCACCCCGGCCAAGACGGTGGGCGAGCTCCTCGACGCCCTCGCCCACCGCTCACAGCCGCTGAGCATCCTCGTCGACGCACTCGACGAAGCCGCCACTCCCCACACCCTCTGCACCACCGTCCTGCGCCCACTGATCGAGCACTCCCGCGGCCGCATCCGCCTCCTGTTGGGCACCCGCCCCTACCTGCTGCCCCGCCTCGGCATCGACCCCGCCGACACGGAGCAGGTCGTCGACCTCGACAGCCCCCGCTACGCCGACCATCAGGCCCTCGTGACCTACACCGCCCGCACCCTCCTGCAGTCCCGCACCACCTCCCCCTACCGCGAACACCCCGCCCAGGTGAGGCCGGTCGCGAGCGCCGTCGCCCGAGCGGCCGGGAACTCCTTCCTCATCGCCCGCCTCACCGCCGGCACCCTTGCCGCCACCCCCGTCATCCCCGACCCGTCCGACCCCGTCTGGCAGGCGTCCCTGCCCCGCCACGCAGGCGACGCCATGCGCGAGGACCTCCACCGACGCCTCGGCCCCCATGCGCAGCGCGCCACCGACCTCCTACGGCCCCTCGCCTACGCCCAAGGCCAAGGCCTGCCCTGGGAAGACATCTGGGCCTCCCTCGCCACCGCCGTCTCCGGCCGCACCCTCACCGACGACGACCTCCTGTGGCTGCGCAACGAGGCCGGCTCCTACGTCGTCGAGGCCACCGAGAACCACCGCTCCGCCTACCGCCTCTACCACGAGGCCATGGCCGAGCACCTACGTGAGGACACCGACGGCCAGGCCGTGCACGCCGCCTGCGTACGGGTCCTCACCGACCGGGTCCCCTACCGCGCCGACGGTGCCCGCGACTGGTCCCGCGCGCACCCCTACACCCTCGCTCACCTCGCGCACCACGCCGCCCGTGCCGGGCTCCTCGACCAGGTCCTCGAAGATGCCGAGTACCTCGTGCACGCCGACCCCCGCGGCCTCACCCCCCATCTCCACCACGCCCGGCACCACACTGCCCGCTTGTCCGCCGCGGTCTACCGCCATGGCCTCCACCTCCACCTGGACACCACCCCCGATCGACGCCGCCAGGTCCTCGCCCTCGAAGCCGCCCGCGCCGGCGCGCACCGACTCCACCACGACCTCACCCAGCACACGCCGGCCGGCACCTGGACGCCGCAGTGGGCCACCGGCAACACCTTCAACCCCGCCCTCCGGGACACGCTCACCGGTCACAGCCCGATGGTGCACGCGGTAGCCGTGACCACGCTGGACGAGCGGCCCGTCGCCGTCACGGCGAGTGGGGACGGCACGGCACGGGTGTGGGACCTGACCGCTGGTCGGCAGATCGGCGAACCTCTTGTCGGACATTCCGGCGGCGTGGAAGCAGTGGCCTGCACCGTCCTCGACAACCGACCCGTGGCCATCACCACCGGCGCGGACGGAACCCTGAGGCTCTGGGACCTGACGAACCACCAACCCATCGGCGAACCCCTCACCGGACACTCCGGCGCCGTGAAAGCGGTGACCTGCACCGTCCTCGACAACCGACCCGTGGCCATCACCACCGGCGCGGACGGAACCCTGAAGCTCTGCGACCTGACGAACCACCAACCCATCGGCGAACCCCTCACCAAGCACCGCATCGGCGTGACGGCGGTGGCGTGCACCGTCCTCGACGATCGGCCCGTGGCCATCATCGCGAGTCTGATCGGCGGGCTACAGGTCTGGGACCTGATGTCCCGTCAGCCCATCGGCCCGCCCCTCGACGGCCGCCCCAGCCTCGTGACCTCACTGGCGTGCACGACGCTGGACGACCGTCCCGTGGTCGTCACCGGCAATCTCGCGGGCCCTCTGCGGATCTGGGACCTGACCACCCGTCAATCCGTCGGCGAACCCCTCACGGGCTACAGCAACTCCGTGAGGGCGGTGGTGTGCACCCTCCTCGACAACCGGCCCGTGGCCGTCACCGCGAATGCGGACGGCACCGTGCGGATCTGGGACCTGCCCACTGGCCCCGCCCTCCCCTCGACCGGGCGGACCGTCCTCACCGGCCCGTCGAGCACGGTGAGGGCGGTGACCTGTACCGTCGTCGACGACCGGCCCGCAGCCGTCACCGCCGGCCTGGACGGCACCGTGCAGATCTGGGACCTGACGACCCACCGGCCCATCGGGCCGCCCCTGACCGACCTCGGAACCAGAGTGGCCTGCACGACCTTGGACGACCGGCCCGCAGCCGTCACCGCCGACAAGGACGGCACCGTGAGGATCTGGGACCTGACGACCCGCCGGAGAATCGGCGATCCCCTCACCGGCCACACCGGTCCCGTGACCGCATTGGTGTGCACGACCTTCAACGACCGGCCCGCAGCCGTCACCGCCGGCGAGGACGGCACCCTGCGGGTCTGGGACCTGACCAGCGCCGCGGCCTACGAGTGGACTCCTCGGGGTGTCTACATCGCACACCGCGGCACCATTGCCGCCGTCACGTGCACGGTGCTGAACGGCTACACCCTCGCCGTCACCGCTGGCCACGACGGAACCGTGCGAGTCTGGGACCTGACCATGCGCCAGCGAATCCGCGAGTTCCTCACCGGCCGCACCAGCACCGTGACCGCAGTGGCGTGCACGACGGTGGACGGCCAGTTCATCGGCGTCATCGCGAGTGCGGACGGCACGGTGCAGGTCTGGGACCTGATCACCTGTCAGCCCACCGGCGAACCTCTCAGAGGCCACACCGGAGCCGTTCGGCAGGTGACCTGCGCCGTCCTCGACGACCGGCCCGTGGCCATCACCGCGAGCGCGGACGCAACGGTGCGGATCTGGGACCTGACGACCCGCCGGGGCACGGTCGAGATCCTGATCAGCGACCCTCGGGCCCTCACGCTCACGAATACCAGTGGCCTCATGGTCGGCTTCGACGACGACCTCGCCTTCTACGAGCACCACACCGGAGCGAGGGCGCGCTGACGGGTGGCCCTGCGGGCCTCACGACCCCATCGCTCCAGGGGCCCGTTCCTGGTCACCGCCCCCGCGCCGACGCGGTGGGAGCGGACCGCACGCGTTCCTCCCGTACGATCCGCTCCCACCCGGGGTGACGACACGTCAGGGCAGCCGTCCCCCATCCACGGCGGGCGCTAGCAGGCCCGGCCGCTCACGACGCCGGTGGGCCGGGTGACGTTGACGTACTCGGTCGAGTAGTTGCCCCAGAAGTCGTGCGTGGTGATCGCGTAGACGCTGGTCTGGTACTCGACGTACACGGCCCAGGACGCGCCCGGCTTGAGCGTGAACTCCTCGTTGTAGGTCTCGGTGACGGCGGTGTTGAGCTTGGTGTTCAGCGCGGCGGTGATCGTCT
This sequence comes from Kitasatospora sp. NPDC004289, assembly GCF_053602875.1. Lineage (NCBI taxonomy): Bacteria > Bacillati > Actinomycetota > Actinomycetes > Kitasatosporales > Streptomycetaceae > Kitasatospora > Kitasatospora sp. NPDC004289. The sequence goes on from NZ_JBSGEL010000058.1 coordinate 32,728, forward strand.
CGAGTGCCGTCCCGGAGATGTTGGCGCTGGTCTCGGTGGTGACGGTGTAGGTCACCCCTCGGCTGTACTTGGCCTCCACGGAACTGGACTGGTTGCGGTAGCAGTTGCTCGCCCGGACGTCCCACACCCGGCCCTGCCGGTACATGGTGAACAGCGGGCTGGCACCGCTGCTCGGCGACGCCACCGGAATGCCCGGGCCCGCCGGGGTGACCGGGAGGTTGGCGTATCCGGTGACCACGACCTGGGGAAGGGTCCCGTCGATCGGCTGGCCGATCGAGCCGTCCGGAACCTCCGTCACCGCCCCGCCGCCGTCCGGCGCGCTGCCCCCGCCGTCCCCCGGGTCGCTCGAGTCGCCGCCCGACCCGCCGCCACTGTCGCCGCCGGGGTCACCCCACTCACCGCCGCCCCCAGCACCGCCACCACCGCCCGAGCCGCCACCGCCGTTTCCGTCGTCGTACGGGTCCTCGTCCTGGCACAGCACGGAACCGTCACAGGCGTACGCGGCGGTGGGGATGGCCACGGCGGGCACCGCGGTGAGGACGACGGCGCCGAGTACGGCCGCCGTCGCCATGGATCGCAACTTCACGGTCTCTCCCAAGTCGGGGGTGAACGGAGCGTCGGACCGGGTCTCGGCCCGACGACACGGCAGTCTTCCCGGCGGTCCGGCCCCGGGCAGCCGTAGAACTACGCAAGCGGATACGGAGCCTGGACCGGGGAGACGGCCGGGCGGACGTTCGGCGCACCGGACCGCCGTCAGTGCCGCGCACTACGTTGGGCACGAATCGAGCAGGGGGAGGCGGCGCTCCGGGAGAGCGGCGGCCCGGAGCGGCCGGTGGCCGCGGAGAGGACGGGTGTTCGTCGTGGCGTTGTCGATGACGGGCCGTCAGACCGTCGGCAGGCAAGCCGAGTTAAGGCAGATGGTGGCCACCCTGGAGGGTCTGGAGCGCGGCCGGGGGGCCGTGGTCGAGATCACCGGCGAACCGGGCGCGGGCAAGACCCAGTTGGCCTGCGAGCTGGCCGACCAGGCGGCACAACGCGGGATTCCGGTGCTCTGGGCGCGGGCGACCCGCTCGGACGAGGGCGACCACCAGGTCTTCCGCGACACGGTCGGGCCGGCCGCGGCCTCCGGAACCCTCGACCTCGACGCCTGGTGCGAACTTCTCCAACAGCGCGCCGCCGGTGGCTTGTTGGTGGTCGACGACCTGCACCTGGCCGATCCGGCCTCGGTGGAACTGGTCCTCCGGCTGACCCGTGCGGCTCCGGTCGCGGCGGCCCCGGCATCCGCACCGTCGGCATCCGTCCGCACCACTCCGCCGACACCGGTCGCGCCCGGCACCACCGGCGCCGCCTTCGTACTGGTCCTGGTGCACCGGCCCCGGCAGAGCCCACCGGCCCTGGTGGAGGCACTCGACCTCGGCGTGCGGACCGACACGTTCCTCCGGGTGGAGGCCTGCCCGCTCGACCTACCCGCAGTGGCCGCACTGCTCGGCGACCGGTACGGGGCCGCGAGCGGGAGCGGCAGCGACACCGTGACAGCCCTGCACGCCGCGTCGAGCGGGCTCCCCGGGTACCTGCGGCTGCTGGTCGCGGCCCGTTTCGACCCCGCCCTGTGGCCGGACCGCGCGGGTCGCGACGAGGACGCGCTGCCGCGCGAGGCCGCGGCGCTGCTCGCCGAGGTCGGCAGGCTGAGCGGACCGGCCCGGGCCACCGCGCGGGCCGCCTCCGTCCTGGGCCCAACGTTCCGGCCGACCGACGCGGCCCGGATCGCCGGGCTCGACGCCCGGGAGGGTCTCGCGGCCTGCGCCGAGCTGCTCCGCGCCGACCTGGTCCGCCCGTCCGACCGGGGAGGGGAACTGACGTTCCGTCATCCGGCCGTCGGCCGGGTGGTGCACGCCTCCTGCGAGCTGCCGCAACTGCTGGACGCCCACCGGCAGGCCCTGCGGATCGCCGTCGAGCGCGGAGCCCCGGCCCTCGAACGGGCCCGGCACGCCGAGTACCTGGCACACACCGACGGGCCCGCGGCGGCCCGCCTCCTCTCCGAAGGAGCCGCCGAGGCCCTCACCCGGGCCCCCGAGCTCGCGGCCCGCTGGCTCCGCCTCGCCCTGGACACCCTGCCCGCCCCCGGCATCGAGCAGGAGCTGCCGGAGCGCGCCGCATGGGAACTCGCGCACGGCCGGGCCCTGATCGCCGCCGGACGCCTCACCGAGGCACGCGCCCTCGCCCACCGCCTCCTCACCGAGAGCGGCCACCGACCCTCCGCACCGGACCACGAACCACCCACCCCACCCGACCGCACCCCGGGTCCGGGGCTGCCCTCCCGGCTCCTGCCCCGCACGTACGCGCTCTGCGCCGCCGCCGAACGCCTGCTCTGCCGCTACCAGGAAGCGGAGGCCATCGCCCGCACCGGGATGGCCCTGCTCCCCCGGCCACTGCCCGCAGCCCTGTCGGTCGAGGCCACCGAACTGGTCTACGAGTACGGGCTGGTGCACGTCCTGCGCGGCACCCACGACCGGATCCGCCCGCTGCTGCGGGAGGCCGCCCGCTCGCGGACCGAGGCCGGGCCCGCCGCGTCGACGGCCCTGCGCGTGCTGATCGCCTTCTGCGACGTCTTCTCCGGCGACACCGCGCGGGGAGCGGCCGAAGTGGCCCGCTGCGCCGCGCTGGTGGACGCGCTGCCGGACGGGGTCGCCGGCCACACGCCGGACACCCTCACCCTGCTCGGCTGCGCGGAGCTGTACCTCGAACGCTTCCCGGACGCCCGGCGCCACCTCCTGCGGGGCCTGGACGCCGCGACCGGCGGCGCCCAGAAGCACATCCGCGCCCACCAGTTGCTGGGTCTGACCATGATCGACCAGTGGGCCGGCCGGCTCGGCTCGGCGGAGCGGCGGGCCGCCGAGGCGGAGGAGCTGGCCCGGGCGGTCGGCGCGCCGGACGTGGTGACGCTGGCGACCGCGATGCGCGCCATGACCCTGGTCTGGTCCCGGGGGCAGGAGCACGCCGGCGAGGCGGTCGCGCTCGCGGCGCGGGCGGTGGACACCGTCGCGCTGGGCCGGGGCTGGTGGGCCACCTCGGCGATCAGCCTGCTGGCCCATGCCCAACTGCTCGGCGGGGACGCCGCCGGCTGCCTGCGGACGCTGCTGGACGGCGGTGGCGGCGCCGGCCTGCCGGACGTGCAGCCGGCCTTCCGGCCCTCGCTGCTCGCCCTGATGGCGCTCGCCGCCCTGGCCGACGGCGACGCGGAGCACGCCGGGCAGCTGCTCGCCGACGCGGAGGCGGACGCCGAGCGGCTCGGCCTGCCGTTGCAGTGGGCCTGCGTGCACCGGGCCGCCGCCCAGCTCTGCTCGGCACGCGGGGAGCACAGCCGCTCCCTGGATCTGTTCGAGCGCGCCGCGGAGGGATTCCGCACCGGTGGGCTGCCCGTACAGCACGCCTGGACCCTGATCGCCGCGGCGCCCGTGACGGCTGCCGTGCGCGGCCCGGCCGCCGCACTGGACCTGGTGGAGCGGGCCGAGGCACTCGCCCGGCCCTGCGGGGCGGCCCTGGTCCTGGAGAAGGCCGGACGCCTACGTGCCCACCTCACCACGGCCCCCGGCCCGCACTCGGCGGCCGCCCCCGGGCCCCCGACCGTCCGCTCCCCGCTCAGCGATCGCGAACGCGAGGTCGCCGACCTGGCGGCCGCCGGACTGCGCTCCCGTCAGATCGCCGAGCGCCTCTTCCTCAGCCATCGCACCGTCGAATCCCATCTGGGCAACGCCTACCGCAAGTTGGGCGTCTCCTCGCGCACCGCACTGGCCCGGGTGCTCGGCCCGGCTCCAGGCGCCGGTCTCCAACGGGCAGGGGCCGAGCCGGAGTTGCAGTGATCGGCGCGCACCAGCCGGGCCGGGGCGATGGTGTACCCGCCCCGGCCCGGATGCGCTGGATCTTCGGTCAGGGCTGGGCGGTGAGGCGGAAGCTCTGGGCGGCGGAGTCGTCGCAGGTGCGCTGGACGAGCTGGACGGAGTTGGTCGCGGCGGTGGTGGCGACGGTGAGGCACTTGCCGCTGTGCCGGGCGACGAAGTGCTGACCGCCACCGGCTTCGGTGACCGGGCGCCACTGCTGGTTGGCGCCGCCGCCGTAGGTCCACAGCTGCAGCGGGGCGTTGTCGGCGGTGGAGACGCCGGTGACGTCGACGACCTGGTCGGGGTTGTTGCGTGCGGCCAGCCGCACGTAGCCGCTGTCGGTGGCGGTGAGGCGGAAGTGCTGGGCGGTGGTGGAGTTGCAGGTGTACTGCTGGACCGCGGTGCCGTTGGCTGTCGCGGCGGCCCGGGCGTCCACGCACAGGCCGTTGGCCCGCGAGGTCAGGCTGTTCCAGGGGTCGGTGGCGACGGGGGCCTTGCCGAGCCACTTGAGGGCGTCGAGCAGCAGGCGGTTCTGGGTGGCGGAGGCGAAGGTGGACGAAGTGCGGGTGTTGGTGGCGTAGTTCATCGCGTTGTGGCCGAAGTTGGCGTACAGCATCCGGTACTGGGTGTTGGTCCACACGATGGGGTAGTCGCCGCTGTACCAGGACTGGTTGGGGTCGGTGCCCAGCGGGAAGCTGGAGGCGTCGACGGAGGCCAGGACCTTGATGTTCGGGTTCGCCCGCAGGTTGTTCGACCAGGCGTACCACTCGCTCACCGCAGAGGTCCAGGTCGCGGGCAGGGAGGCCGCGGCCGGGTGCGCGGGGTTCTCGGTGCGCAGGACGGCGGTGGTGGGTCCCCAGGTGTTGGACCGGAAGTTGCCGCTGCCGAGGAACTGGTTGTAGTACCAGTCCCAGGCGGAGGCGTTGGTGGTGAACGCGGAGACGTGGAAGCCGAGCCAGGCACCGCCGCCCCGCACGTAGCGCTCGAAGCCGGCGCGTTGGGCCGCGCTCTGGGGGGCGTCGTCGAGGAAGAGGACGACGCTGTAGGCGTCGACGCCGCCGTTGGCGAGCAGGTCCCAGTTGGTGCTGGCGGTGTAGCTGAAGTTGTTGGCCGCCGCGGCCTTGGGGAACCAGTCGTTGGCTTCCTTGACGAAGTCGATGTGGGCGGCGTCCCAGGTGCCGTTGTAGAGCGCGAGGACCTTGAAGTCCGGTGCGAGCGGCACGGCTCGGGCCCGCTGGGCGGCGGGGACGAGGAGGCCGATCAGGAGGGCGAGCAGGGCCAGGAGGACGTGGGGGAGCCTCCGGGGAACGGTGTGGCGCGGCATGGGTCTGCTCCTTCGGTGGGGGCCGGCCGGGAGGTGGGGGCGCCAGTGGGGGTGCGCCTTGGTGCTTGCCTGAGCCGGGAACCTAGAGGTCTGAACCAATCACGTCAAGACGTCGGTCGTTCGGCTCTTGAACGCTCAAATGGAGTCACCTGCCGACTCTCTGACGATTCATCAGCTCAGGCGTGAAGTCTTGACGGCTGGATCGTGGGCCGGTTCACTCGGAACCTCCGCACCGGAACCGGTCCCGCACGGTGTCACGGGTGCTCGACACCGCCCTGGGGGTGGACCGACGACGGCTGCCCGCGTTCGGGAGGTGACCTCGCAGCCCGGGTGCCGCACCGCCGCCGCGCACCGTCGCATCACCCCGCCACGGATCGCGCGAGCCACCGCCCTGCCACAACTCGCTTGCGTGCGGGCCGCACCTCGGTTCGGATGGCGGCGATGAACATCACCGACCTCTTCGACGTGCTCGACGCCCTGCACTCCGCCGAAGCCCCGTGCTGGGTCGCCGGCGGCTGGGGCGTCGACGTCCTGGTGGGCCGTCAGACCCGCGAGCACCGCGACCTCGACCTCGCCCTCGACGCCACCCGCGAGGCCGCCGCCATCACGGCGCTGGCCGCCCACGGCTACCGGATCGAGACCGACCAACGCCCTGCCCGGGTCGAGCTCGCCGCCCCCGGCCGGCGCTGGGTCGACCTCCACCCGGTCCACTTCGACACCACCGGCGCGGGCCGCCAGTCCGACCTCCACGACGGCTACTTCCACTACCCCCGTGAGGCCTTCGCGACTGGCACCCTCCGAGGCCGCACGATCCCCTGCCTCTCAGCCGCCCAGCAACTGACCTTCCGCACCGGCTACACCCTCCGCGAGGTCGACCACCACGACATCGCCCTCCTCCACACCCTGACCGACGCCCCACCTCCAGGCACCGGCCACGCCTGACGGACCGTCGACAGCGCTGATGCCCGCGCCCCGAGCGACGTGGAGACCCACCGTGGGACCCGGGTCGCAGACCGACCGGCGGGGCCTCCGGCCAGAGGAGGCCCGGACCTTCGCCACCCCTCAACTGGAGGCCCACCGCCGGCCGCACGCGACCGGTGCCGCGCTATCCCAGCCCCGGCTCCGCGCCCGGTTCAGCGGCGGCACGGGCCGGTTGCCTGCGAGGGACGAGCCGACCCGGCTGTCGCGGAGCCGGGGCGTCCGGTGTCCGGCCGCGCCGGACGACCCGGACGAGCCTGCGTCCCAGCAGGAGGTAGCCGAGGACGGCACCGGCCGTGTTCAGGATGATGTCGTCGACGTCGAAGGCGCGGCCGGTGATGAGCGCTCCTTGGACCAGTTCGACCAGCAGCATCAACGCCGCCGTGCGTAGCAGGACCCGGAACAGACCGCGGGCCTTCGGCCAGAGCACCGGCAGGAGCAACCCGAACGGTGCGCCCAGCAGGACGTTCCCGCCCACCTGCCGGGCTGCATCGAGCGTGGTGGCGTGCAGCAGGTAGTGGCGCAGCGAGTCGCCCGGCCGAAGGTTGCTGTGCACCTGGCCGACCGCCCCGGGCACGGGAACCAAGGCGACGCGGGCCAGCGCCGCGGCGAAGGCGACGGAAGCCAGGAAGGCGGCGACGAGGACGAGCCACCTGGCCGCGACCGCTGCCCAGCGCCGCCCACGGCTCGGTTCCGCGCTCTTCCCGTCCACGACGACTCGACGCGCCGTTCCGTGCTCCGCTACGTCAGGTGCGTGGCCGGCCGTCGTTTCCTCGCCCGTGTCGACGCCCCTGCCCACCGGCCGCCCTCCGCCCCTGCCTACCCCTCTGACCGCCATCGTTTCGGTTCCCCTCTTCTGCCGCACACCGCTGAGGGCCATCGCTTACCCGCACGGCGCGCACTCACGCCGGAGCCGCGGACACCCTCAGCCGACGTCGATGCCGGTGACCACCGGAGCACCGACGCTCACCGTGCCCGGCGGGTAGCCCGCGGCGGCGAAGGCACGCTCCGCCAGGTCCGTCGCCGCCGTGCCCGCGGCGGCGCGGTCGTCGGCCTCGACCTCCAGGCGCAGCACGAACGTCCCTTCCGACTCGTCCAGGGTCAGGACGTCGAGCTCGGGTACCGCTTCGCCGACCTCGCTCGGGTCGGCGCCGCGCACGACGGCCAGCAGCCGGCTGCGCGCCGCTCCTTCCAGCGGGTGCGGAACCGTTCCCGGAACAGTGATCACGTAGTTGCCCATGACGTGCGTGTGACCGCTCGGCGCCGCGCGAAACCCGATCGGGTCGACCACGGTCCCGTCCAGCGACCCGGCCGCCGTCGGACGCGTGCCGGCGGCGGGCGGACGGCGGGCGGACGGCAAGCCGCCCACCCGCGCGGAGCCGTCAGCCGCCCAGGTGCGGGCTGTAGAGCGCGGACAGGAAACGGGTCGTCAGTTGGTCGCGCTGCTGCGGGGGAAGCGCGTCCAGCAGCCGGTTGACGCCGGCCATCCGGGCGGCGCCGTCGCCGGACAGGTCGAGGCCGGTGGCCGGGAGCAGCGCCGCGAAGGTCGCGTCGTCGAGCTCCGCGAAGTCCAGCTGGTCGAGCAGCGCCACGAGGTCGTGCGGTGCCTCCACCGGCCCCCGTCCGCGCACCGCCGCCGCACTCTCGCGCAGCGCGTCCAGCAGCCCGTCGACCCCCTGCTCGCTGACCCCGGTGAGGGTCAGGTGCAGGCTGGCCGGCAGCCCGTCCACGCTCAGCTGCGGCTGCAGGAAGTACCCGCGCGCCCGGGACTCGTCCGCCAGCTCCCACAGGTCGAGCGGGGCGTCCGGGTCGGCGCCGATGGCGACCAGCGTCGCCTCCGGCTCGCCGAGCACCCGCAGGCCCTCGATCTCCGTGACCCCGGCCACCAGCCGCCGGGTGGCGGCCAGCGCGGCGCGCCCCAACTCCCGGTAGCCGTCCGCCCCGAGGGCCTGCAGGGTGGCCCAGGCACCGGCCAGCGGACCGGCTCCCTTGCTGCTCTGCACCGTCGAGTTGACCACCGGGTACCCGGGCCACTGGGCACAGGCGTAGTACGCGGCCAGCCGCATCGGCTGGTCCCGGAACAGCACCACCGAGGCACCCTTCGGCGCGTAGCCGAACTTGTGCAGGTCGCAGGAGAGCGAGGTCACCCCGGGCACCGAGAGGTCGAAGGCCGGCACCGCGGCGCCCGCCTCGGCGAGCCAGGGCAGCAGCCAGCCGCCCACGCACGCGTCCACGTGGCACGGTATGCCGCGCCCGGCGGCGTCGGCGGCGATCCGGCCCACCGGGTCGACCACGCCGTGCGCGTACGAGGGCGCCGAGGCGACCACCAGCACCGTCCGGTCGGTGCACGCGGCGGCCATCGCCTCCGGCACCGCCCGGAAGGTCGTCGGGTCGACCGGCACCACCGTCACCTTGACCCGCAGGTAGCGTCCCGCCTTGTGGAAGGCGGCGTGCGCGGTCGCGGGGACCACGATCTCGGGCTCGGTGACGTCCGGCCGGGAGTCCCGCGCCGCCTTCACCGCCAGGATGATCGACTCGGTGCCGCCGCTGGTGAAGATGCCCGGGGTGGTGTCGTCCCCGCCGAGCCGGGACGCGGTCGCGCCGACCACCTGCCGCTCCAGCGCGACGATGCTCGGAAAGGCGGTCGGGTCCAGGCCGTTGACCTCCAGCATCGCCAGGTATGCCTGCGCCGCGGCCTCCCGGACCTCGGGCCGGCCCGCGTCGTAGGTGTACGCGGTGGTCTTCCCGCCCCGGGTGGGCAGGTCGGCGGCGGTCAGCGCGCGCAGCTCGGCGAGCAGGTCCTCGGTGGGACGGCCGCTCTGCGGCAGGCCGGGGTGGGTGGCGGTCATGCGACGTGCTCCGTTTCGGGGGTCGACAGGGGTGTGGTGACGGTGGAGCGGCGCCGGCCGTAGGCGCGCAGCGCGGGGAGGGAGAGCAGCATCAGGACTGCCGGGACGAGGCTGAAGCCGAGCAGGACACCGGCCCGCGCGGTGTCGGTCTGCGCCACCGGGTGGTCGGTGGTGGAGGCGACGAAGCCGGCGGCGGCCAGGGCGAGCGAGAACAGGCCCGGCCCGGCGGCCAGGCCCGCCGTCTCACCCGCGGTCCACAGTCCGGTGAACGCGCCGGACTGCAGCCGCCCGGTCCTGGCCGCGTCCGCGTGCACGGTGTCCGGCAGCAGCGACAGCGGCAGCACCTGCAGGGCGGCGTACGCCACCCCCAGCACCGCACACAGCGCCAGCACCGCGCCGACCTGTGCTCCACTCCGGCCGGCGGCCGGCCACAGCGCCGCGGCGGCCGCCACGAACAGCGCCGTCGCCGCGGTCAGGCACCGCAGCCGCCCCCAGCGGGCGGCGGCCCTCCCCCACAGCGGGACCGCCACCGCACTGGGCGCCACCAGGCAGACGAACAGCACCGAGGTCAGCCGGTACCCGCCGAGCCAGTAGGTGGCCGCGTACGGCGCGGCCGCCAGCATGATCGCCACTGCGGCGGCCTGCAGCACGAAGGCGAGGAGCAGCGCGAAGAACGCCCGGTTGCCCCTGGCGGTGCGCAGCGCGCCCGTCAGGCCCAGCGGTTCGGGGCCGGGCCGGGACACCACCCGGCGTGCGCCCAGGGTCGGTACCAGCAGCGTCACCAGCAGCAGCGCCGCCACCACCAGGCCCATCACCGCGTACCCGGCCCGGCCGCCGCCGGCCAGGGAGACCACCGCCGGGGCCAGCCCGCCCGCGACCAGGATGCCGACGGTCAGGCAGACGATCCGCCAGACCATGATCCTGGTCCGCACCTCGGGCCGGTCCGACATCTCGGCCGGCAGCGCCACGTACGGCACCTGGAACAGCGAGAACGCGCTCGACGCCAGCACGAAGGCGACCGCGACCCAGGCCGCCGCGCCCGCGCCGGTCATCGGCGTCAGGAACATCGCCGCGAAGGCCACCGGCAGGGCCGCCGTGCCCGCCGCCAGGATCCGCGTCCGGCGGCCGGTGCGCAGTGCCTCGCGGTCGCTGGCCGCTCCCACCATCGGGTTGAGCACCGCGTCCCAGACCTTCGGCAGCGCGACCACCAGGCCCGCCACCGCGGCCGGCACGCCCAGCGCGTCCGTCATGAAGTAGAGCAGCAGCAGTCCCGGCACCGTCGAGTAGACGCCCGTGCCCACCGACCCGAGCGCGTACGCCGCGAGCTCCCGGCGCCCGAGGCCGGACCCAGGGCCGGGGCCGGGGCCGGGGCCGCTCACGGTGCCCCTCCCAGATCCAGTTCCCTGACCACCAGGGCCCGCAGGTGGGCCCGGAAGCGCGGCACCTGCGGGCGGATCACCGACCGGCAGAAGCCGTGCGTGGTCCACAGCACCGTCCACACCGTCAGCTCCGCCCGGTCCTCCTCCAGCCCGGGCAGCGCCGCCGTCAGGGCGTCGCGCACCGACTCCAGCAGCGGTCGGGCGTAGAGCTCCTCCAGTTCGGCGAACTCGGCCGCGTCCGCCAGCCAGCGCCGCATCCACAGTGCCGGGACGTGCGGTTGCTCCAGGCAGAAGTCCAGGTACCGGTCGGCGAACGCCGCCGCGGCCGCGGCCGGGTCCGCCGCCACGTCCCGCGCGAACGCCGCCAGCGCGTCCGCGACGGCCGACTGCTCCGTCTCGTGCGCCAGCCGCATCACTTCGCGGTACAGGTCCGCCTTGTTGCCGACGTGGTAGGCCACGGTCGCGATGTTCAACCCGGCCGCCGCGGCGACGGTCCGCGTCGTGGTGCCGTCGTAGCCGTGCTCCGCGAACAGCGTGGTCGCCGCCGCGATGATGCGCTCTCGGCTGGTGTCAGCCGTACTCCGGTGCTGGGACATGGCGGTGAGCGTACGGGCACCGGAGCCATCAATCAATCGTTTGATGGAGAGGAAGTCGCCCGTTCGGGGCCCGGCCCGCGGCGAGCGCCGGCCACCACTTCGCCACCACCGTGTCCGCTGTTCGAAAGCGCCCACTAGGATGCGCTCCTGACAACCCGTCAGGGGTCGAAGCATGGGTCGAACAGGAGTGGATGAGATGCCGGACGACATCGAGTGGATGAAGCGCGGGCTGGAGGGTCCGGCGATCGAGCGGGTGGACCTGCGCATCGATGTCCCGCACTCGGCGCGGATGTACGACTACTGGCTCGGCGGCAAGACCAACTTCCCGCCGGACCGCGCTCTCGGCGAGGCCTTCGAGCAGGCCATCCCCAGCATCAAGGTCATGGCCCGGGAGAACCGCAGGTTCCTCGGCCGCGCGGTGCGCTACCTCGCGGGTGAGGCGGGCATCCGCCAGTTCCTCGACATCGGCACCGGCATCCCCACCGAGGGCAACACCCACGAGGTCGCCCAGGCCACGGCCCCCGACAGCCGGGTCGTCTACGTCGACAACGACCCGATCGTGCTCGCCCACGCACGTGCGCTGATGGACAGCAGCGGCTCCGGCCGCACCGCCTACATCCACGCCGACCTGATGGAGCCGGAGAAGATCCTCGCCGACCCGGTCCTGACCGACACCCTGGACCTCGACCAGCCCGTGGGCCTGACCCTGGTGGCCGTCCTCATGCTGATCGCTGACGCGGACGACCCCTGGGCCAAGGCCCGCGTGCTGATGGACGCCCTGGCACCCGGCAGCTACGTCGCCATCACCCACCCCGGACTGGACTTCGACCCCGCCGCCATGGCCTCGATCGTGAAGGCCGCGGCCCGGGGCGAGATGACCCTGGTGCCGCGGACCCGCGACCAGGTCGCGCGGTTCTTCGCCGACTGGGAACTCGTCGAGCCCGGCGTCGTCCCCGTCATGGGCTGGCGCCCCGAGGGCGCGGAGCCCGCCGACCCCGGCGCCGCCTACTACTGGTCCGGTGTCGCCCGCAAGCGCTGACGGGCGTTCAGTCGGCCGGAGTGATCGGCGGGAGGGTGTACCCGCCGTCGAAGACGGCGGGGTCCGGCTCGTACATGCGCAGGATCGGGCGGAACGGCCCCTGCGGGGTGGGCAGCCAGTTGGCGCGGGCGGCGGGGTCGGACGGCTCGTCGGGGCGCAGGTGCAGGGTCAGGGACCCGTCCGCGCCGACGTGCAGCCCCTGGGTGCGGTCGCCGATGGAGTAACGGTCGGCCGGGTTGGCGACCAGGAAGTACTCGGGCAGGTCGTACATGGTGACGGACCAGAACGCGTCGACGGGCGGCGGGCTGTCGAAGTGGAGGGTGTAGGCGCGGCGGCCGTCCAGGGGCTTGCCGTCGCCGTCGTTCCAGGTCATGGCGTAGGCGGCTTCGTAGCCGTGGTTGCCCCACAGTCCCGCCCGCGCGGCCGCGGCGCGCACCAGGTGGGCCGCGTCGCGGTCCTGGACGATCCACGCCGGGTCGTCCAGGGTGCCGGGCCCCAGGTGGTCGGCGTTGTAGTCGAAGGCGTGGTACGTGAGCTTCCAGCCGTTCTGCTGCGGGCCGGTGCCGTGCGAGGTGAACGCCTCGACCTCCTCCCGGCCCGCGGCCAGGCCGGCCGTCAGCGCGTCGCGCAGCTCCGCCGACGGTGCCGTCAGGAGGTCCACCGCGGGGTCCAGCAGACCCAGCGGGGCGAAGCGGCGTTGGTGCTCCTGTTCCCTGGCGGAGGGCGGGAAGGCCCGGAGGTGGGTGCGCAGCCGCCGGTAGAAGGCGGGGGCGTCGTCCTGCGCGCCGGGCGCGATCACGGGGAGTCCGGCGGCCTCACCCGCCGTCTCGAGGGTGAGGACCTGCTGGAGGGCGCGGACCGCGGGCAGGTCGGCGGGGCCGTCGCAGGCCCAGCGGCCCACGATGGTGCACACCCTGGTCGGCGCGGGGATGCGGGTGGCGTGCGCCGGCACCTCGCCCTGCCAGCCGGGCGGGGTGATCAGGAAGGAGCCTGCCGCGGTGCCGCTCGCGCGGCGCCCCACGTAGGCGAAGTTGTTGGTCCAGGCGTCGACGAACTGGAGGACGTAGTAGCGGCCGTCCGTGTCCGGCACCCGCAGCAGGGCGGGGCCCGCGCCGAGGTCGAGCTGGGCGATGGAGTAGAGGGTGTCGTTGTTGACGCTGACGAAGGTGTCGGCCGGCCCGGCGAGCTTCGCGGCGTGGCTGAAGGAGTTGAACGCGGCCGGGGGCAGGCTGCCCATGCCCTTGGTCGTGAACCTCTCGACCTGCTCCAGGTTGAAGACCAGGGGGAACCCGTAGACGTAGGCCTCTGCCGCCAGCCGTTCCAGGTCGACACTCATCTGTGCACCCGTCACCTTCCGCGAGTCGGAGCGTGTCCGACACCCACCCTCGTGCGAACCCCGCGAACCCGCCACCGCGTCAGCCCTGTCCGGGCCGGGCCGCGGTCCAGGCCCGGGCCCTGCGGTGCGCCTCGTCGAGCAGGTCGAAGACGGCGCCGCCGCGAGGATCCGCCGGGTCCCGGCCCGGAACACGTCCCGGTCGACCCCTGCGGAGTTAGCGTGGACGCCATGAGCACGGAGCAGCGGTGGCGCGTGGCGCCGGACCCCGGCCTGGTCGTCCAACGGACCTGCGACCACCTGGCCGACCTGGCCGAAGTACCGGCGGACACCCCCCTGGCCTGCCAGGACTGCCTGCGGAACGGCACCACCTGGGTCCACCTCCGCGCCTGCCTGCACTGCGGGCACATCGGCTGCTGCGACAGCTCCCGCGGCCGGCACGCCTTCCGGCACGCGCACGCCGAGCACGGTCACCACCTCGCCCGGTCCGTCGAACCCGGCGAGCAGTGGGCGTGGTGCTACACCGACGAGCTCTTCCTCCGCCCGGCCTGACGGCAGGTCAAATGGACAATTCGTTGACGTTCATCCGACAATCGGTCCCCGTTCAAGCGGTGATCGTTCTAGGGGGACGTACGACATGGGACGCCGAGAGGCCCCGTTGGATCCGGGCGGGGGGCCGCTGTCCCGGTTCGCCGTCGACCTGAGGGAACTGCGCCGCGCCGCTGGCTCGCCCTCCTACCAGGAGCTGGCCCGGCTCACCCACTACGCGGCCTCGACCCTGGCCGCCGCCGCAGCCGGGCGGAAGGCACCGAGCGGCGCGGTGCTGGCCGCGTACGTCGGCGCCTGCGGCGGTGACGTCGAGGCGTGGGAACGGCGGCGGCTCGCCCTGGCGACGGCGGACGAACCCGACGGGGCGTCAGCCGTGACCCCGGCCGAACCGACCCCAGCCGAACCGACCCCGACCGAAACCGAGTGCGGAGACGGAGACGGAGACGGCACCGGACGCCGGGTCTCCACACTGCTGCGCCGCCTCGGGGCACTGGGCGCGGCCGCGGTGCTGCTCCTGACCTGTGCCGCCTCGCAGTCGCCCGACTCCGACACCACCGACCACCGCCGCTGGCTGCGGCTGGGCACCGACGTGCCCGAGCGCTACCGGGGGCTGATCGTGCGGGCCGGGACGCTCTGCGCCGCGCCGCAGGTCACGCCGGCCCTGGTCGCGGCGATCCTCAAGACCGAGAGCGGCTTCGACCCGCACCTGCACGACCCGGCCAACGACGAGTACGGCATCGCTCGTTGGACGCCCCGGGTGCTGCGCTACTACCTGCCGGAGGACCAGCAGCGCCGGGTGCCGGTGCCGCCGTTCGACGAGCGGACGTCGATCATGGCGCTGGGGCGGATGCTCTGCACGCTCGCGCCGCAGCTGGAGGGGGTCCCGGGCGATCCGGTGATGAACCTGGCGGCCGCGTACCGGACCGCGAGCTGGGTGGTGCAGCAGAGCAACGGGGTGCCCGAGCGGCTGCGCCCGTACACCGACGTGGTCCGGGGCCACCTGCTGGCGTACGCGCCGGAGCGGGGCGCGTGCCTGCCGTACGCGGCGGGCGCGAGCTCGTACCCACGGGCGTGCGCTCCGTTCGCGCACTGACCGGTCGCGGTCCGCGAGCAGGACCGAAGGGATTGTCCGGGGATTGTCCGATGATTGTTCGATGGGCCGCTGACCGGCGGAAACGCGGCCCGCGATGCGGTTGTGTGGTGCCCGGCACCGGGTCCGTCCGGTGCCGCCGAACCACGATCGAGGGGGAACCACACCCGTGTCCACGACCCGCATCCGCAAGGGCCTCACGGCCGCCGTCACCGGCCTGGCCGCCCTGGCCGCCGTCCTGGTCTCCGCGCCCGGCGCCGCCGCCTACGACGGCAGCCCCTGCCACAGCCCGACCCAGCGCAACCTCACCAACCCCTACAACGGCCACACCTCCACCGAGACCGTCACCTACTGCCCGCTGTGGCGCGGCAACGTCCCGGTCTACGCGACCCGTGACGTGAACAGCGGCGTCGTCGGCTACCTGGTCTACGGCGGCTCCTCGAACTGGTTCGTGTTCGAGAAGCAGGGCGCCACCGTCAACCTCGGCGGTGCGGTGAACAACTGGTGGGCCAGCACCCTCGCCGACAACGGCAAGTGGGGCTGGGTCCCGGAGGTCTACTTCTCCGGCGGCGACAACTACGAGGACGACCGCGGCCTCTACATGCCCGGCGACGTGGCCTGCGTCTGGCCGTGCAGCGGCCAGACGCC
>NZ_JBSGEL010000059.1:0-48255 GCF_053602875.1 Kitasatospora sp. NPDC004289
AGGGCCGCGCCGACGGCCATCGCGCCGGTGAGGTTCGGTCCGGGGGCGCGGGAGAGGCGGCGGGCCAGCTGAGGGGCGGTCAGTGCGACGAAGGACCGGAGCGACGGGGGCCGGTGCGGTGGGGAGTGCCGGGGCTCAGGCCTCCTCCCGCCAGCCCTCCTGGTCGGTGGCCAGCTCGTCCAGGGCGCGCAGCTGGGCCGGGGTCCAGCCGTCCTCGGGGGCCTCCACGGCCACGACCCACTGGGCGTCCTCGGCGTCGTCCTCGCCGGCCAGGGCGTCCCGGGCCACCTCGATCTCGCCCAGGTCGGGCCAGCGGGCGGAGAGTTCCTCGGCGACCTCGTCGGCGGCGTCGCGGTCGGGGAACACAAGCAACTGTCGGGTGTCGTTCATGGTCACGGGGACCATTGTGCACAGCCGTCGGGATGCTGTCGGCAGCGCATGCGATCCTGGTAGGCGATGGCCAGGAAGAGTGCACCCGATGACCTGCTCGCCCCGCTGACCCTCGCGGTCGGCCAGGAGGAGCTGCTGCTCGACCGCGCGGTCGCGGCGGTGGTGGCCGCGGCCAAGGAGGCCGATCCGGACACGGACGTGCGGGACCTCCCTCCGGGCGGTCTCCAGCCCGGTGGCCTGGCCGAGTTGACCACCCCTTCGCTCTTCGCGGAGCGGAAGGTGATCGTGGTCCGCGCCGCCCAGGACCTCTCCGCCGACTCGGTCAAGGAGGTCAAGGCGTACCTGGAGGCCCCCGCCGAGGAGGTCATCATGGTGCTGGTGCACGCCGGCGGGGCCAAGGGCAAGGGTCTGCTGGACGCGGGGCGGAAGGCCGGCGGCCGCGAGGTGGCCTGCGCCAAGCTCACCAAGGCGGGCGAGAAGCTGGCCTTCGTCAAGAACGAGTTCCGCACGCTGGGCCGGTCGGCCACCCCGGAGGCCTGCCAGGCGCTGCTCGACTCACTCGGCAGCGACCTGCGTGAACTGGCCGCCGCCTGCAGCCAGTTGACCTCCGACGTCGAGGGGGCGATCGACGAGACGGTGGTCGCCAAGTACTACAGCGGCCGGGCCGAGGCCACCGGCTTCGAGGTCGCGGACCTGGCCGTCACAGGCCGGGCCGCCGAGGCCCTGGAGCGGCTGCGCTGGGCCCTGGCGGTAGGCCAGCCGCCCACCGGCATCACCTACGCGCTGGCCTCCGGCGTCCGCTCCATCGGCCGCCTCGCCACCGCCGGGCGGAACATGCGCCCGGCCGACCTGGCCCGCGAACTCGGCATGCCGCCCTGGAAGGTGGACCGGGTCCGCCAGCAGATGCGCGGCTGGACGGGCGACGGCGTGGCCGCCGCCCTGACCGCCGTCGCCCAGGCCGACGCGGCCGTCAAGGGCGGCTCCGACGACCCGGCCTACGCCCTGGAGCGCGCCGTGGTCGCCGTGGCCCGCGCCGCCCGCGCGGGCGCCCGCCAGTACTGACGGGGCCCGTCGCCGACCGCTGCTGACGGTCGTTCGGCCCGCCCTTCACCGCGCGGCCCGGTCCTCCGCCTCCGCCGAGGGGACGCCGGATCAGGCGCTGCTCTGCCCCAGGGCGCGCAGCAGGTCCCGGCTGTCCATCAGCAGCGCCTGCCGGATGGTCTCCCGGTCCGGCTCGACGCCCTTGCCCTCCTGGTAGGAGCCGGACCAGCTGAGGTAGTAGGTCAGCGCCCCGTCGCGGACGTAGAGCACCTGGGTGAGGTAGTGCCAGCTCCGGTCCGAGCTGCTGCGGTCGTCCAGGAAGCCGACGTAGGCCTGCTCGCCCAGCTCGGGCACCTCGGTGATCTGGTAGTGGCGCTGCCGCAGCCCGGACTGCTGGGCCTCGAACTCGGCCCGCGGGTCGACCCGCCGGTGCAGCTGGGCCTGCATGTAGAGGGAGGAGTACTCCGTCTCGCCGGCGCTCTTCTTCAGGTACTTGCTGCAGTACATGTCGTCCAGCGCCGCGTGCCGGGTCGAGTAGTGGTACGGCGTGCCGGACTGCGCGGGGTACAGCTGGGAGAAGCGGTTGAGCTTCGCGGTGGTGCACAGGTCGTCGACCACCCGGTAGGCCTTGAGGTCCGGCGCGAGCCCGTCCGGCAAGGCGACCAGGCCCGGCACGGTGAGCACCGCGGCGGCCCAGATCGCCGAGGCCAGTGCGGCGCCGGCGGCGCCCCAGACCAGGTGCCGGCGACTGCGGCGCGGCGGGCGCCGGTAGGGCGGCGGTGGTCCGTACGACCGGTCGCCGTCCGTCCGGGTCGGTACCTGATGCGTCATCTGATGAGCCCCCAAACCGGGATCCGCACGGAGCGCGTCGCACGAACCATATCGGTGACCAGGGCATGGCAGAACGTGAGGGAGCATCAGGTCCGCCCCCGGAAGGGCCCCGGGAACGCCGACAGGCGCCGCGGCCGGAGCCGCGACGCCTGTCGCTGTACCGCACCCGCGTGGCGAACGCAGGCCGCGTGCGGTACGGAGTCACTACGCCTCACGTGTTCCGGGTAGAGGGCCGGAAGTTGACGCGAGGGGAGTTGGGCGGCGGAGGCGGGTAGAGGGCCGCCGGTCACGCCACCCGGGGGGTGCCGTCAGATCAGGCCGCGACGAGCTTGGTGATCGCGGACTTCTTGTTGGCGGCCTGGTTCTTGTGGATGATGCCCTTGCTGGCGGCCTTGTCGAGCGCCTTGGAGGCGACCTTGGCCAGCTCGGCGGCCTTCTCGGTCTCGCCGGCGACAGCGGCCTCACGGGCCTTGCGCAGGGCGGTCTTGAGGGAGGACTTGACGGCCTTGTTGCGCAGGCGCGCCTTCTCGTTGGTCTTGTTGCGCTTGATCTGGGACTTGATGTTCGCCACGAAAGTGCCTCAGCTTTTGTCTGGAAGTTGAACGGGTCGCACCCGGCGGGCAGCTGAGAGGGCATACCTGTGCCGAGTGCAGCGGCCAACGCTACCAAAGCCCCCGCGCGCCCCCCAAACCGGCCGGGCCGTGACCGCGTCCGCGGCTACGCCGTGAGCAGCGCCTCGCCGTAGTGCTCGACCTCGGGGAACGGCTCGTAGAAGTGGTGCAGCAGCCGGCGCCACTCCTGGTACTCGGCCGAGCCGCGGAAGCCCTCGGTGTGGTCCTCCAGGGTCTCCCACTCCACCTGGAGCAGGAAGCGGGAGCCGCGCCCCTGGTCCAGGCAACGCCGCAGCTCCAGCGAGCGGAAGCCGTGCTGCACGGCGATCAGCGGGCGGGCCTCGGCGAAGGCGGCCAGGAAGGCCTCCTCCTGGCCGGGGCGGACGTCGAGCAGGGCACTCTCCAAGATCATGGCCCCTGATCCTGCCCCAGCGGGAGGAGTTGCGGAAGAGCTGAACGGCGGGCCGCACCGCGGCCGTGGGAGGATGGACGGAATCACATCGACCGCCCCGAGGACCAAGGTGCCCGCGATCCCGAGCAACGTGCCAGAGCCCAGCCGTACCGACCCGGCGCTGATCCGCAACTTCTGCATCATCGCCCACATCGACCACGGCAAGTCGACGCTCGCCGACCGGATGCTGCAGATCACCGGCGTGGTCGACCCCCGGCAGATGCGCGCCCAGTACCTCGACCGGATGGACATCGAGCGCGAGCGCGGCATCACCATCAAGTCCCAGGCGGTCCGTCTGCCGTGGGCGCCGAAGACCGGCGACCAGACCGGTCAGACGCACATCCTGAACATGATCGACACCCCGGGCCACGTGGACTTCACCTACGAGGTGTCCCGCTCGCTCGCCGCGTGCGAGGGCACCATCCTCGTGGTGGACGCCGCCCAGGGCATCGAGGCGCAGACCCTCGCCAACCTGTACCTGGCGCTGGAGAACGACCTCACGATCATCCCGGTGCTGAACAAGATCGACCTTCCGGCCGCCCAGCCGGAGAAGTACGCCGCCGAGATCGCGCACATCATCGGCTGCGACCCGGAGGACGTGCTCAAGGTCTCGGCCAAGACCGGCCTCGGCGTCGAGGAGCTGCTCGACCACATCGTCGAGAAGATCCCGGCCCCGGTCGGCGTCAAGGACGCCCCGGCCCGCGCGATGATCTTCGACTCGGTCTACGACTCCTACCGCGGCGTGGTCACCTACGTCCGAGTGGTCGACGGTCAGCTCACCAAGCGCGAGCGGATCGCCATGATGTCCACCGGCGCCACCCACGAGCTGCTGGAGATCGGCGTCATCTCGCCCGAGCCGAAGGTCGCCGACGGCCTCGGCGTCGGTGAGGTGGGCTACATCATCACCGGTGTGAAGGACGTCCGGCAGTCCAAGGTCGGTGACACGATCACCTCGATGCACAAGGGCGCCACCGAGCCGCTGGGCGGCTACAAGGACCCGCGTCCGATGGTGTTCTCCGGCCTCTACCCGCTGGACGGCTCGGACTATCCGCTGCTGCGCGACGCGCTGGACAAGCTGCGCCTCAACGACGCCGCCCTGGTCTACGAGCCGGAGACCTCGGTGGCGCTCGGCTTCGGCTACCGCTGCGGCTTCCTCGGCCTGCTCCACCTGGAGATCATCCGGGAGCGTCTGGAGCGCGAGTTCAACCTCGACCTGATCTCGACCGCGCCGAACGTGATCTACCGCGTGGTGATGGAGGACGGCACCGAGCACACCGTCACCAACCCGAGCGAGTTCCCCACCGGCAAGCTGGCCGAGGTGTACGAGCCGGTGGTGCGCGGCACCATCCTGGCGCCGAACGACTTCGTCGGCGCGATCATGGAGCTCTGCCAGGCCCGCCGCGGCAACCTCCAGGGCATGGACTACCTCTCCGAGGACCGGGTCGAGCTGCGCTACACCCTGCCGCTGGCCGAGATCGTCTTCGACTTCTTCGACCAGCTGAAGTCCAAGACCCGCGGCTACGGCTCCTTCGACTACGAGCCGATCGGCGAGCAGAGCGCCAACCTGGTGAAGGTCGACATCCTGCTGCACGGCGACGCGGTGGACGCGTTCTCCGCCATCGTGCACAAGGACAAGGCCTACAACTACGGCGTCATGATGGCCGGCAAGCTCCAGAAGCTGATCCCGCGTCAGCAGTTCGAGGTGCCGATCCAGGCCGCCATCGGCTCCCGGGTGATCGCCCGCGAGACGGTCCGCGCCATCCGCAAGGACGTCCTCGCCAAGTGCTACGGCGGTGACATCTCCCGCAAGCGCAAGCTGCTCGAGAAGCAGAAGGAGGGCAAGAAGCGCATGAAGATGGTCGGCCGGGTGGAGGTCCCCCAGGAGGCCTTCATCGCCGCGCTCTCCACGGACGCGGACGCCCCCAAGGGCGAGAAGAAGTAGTCCCGCGGTCAGTGCGAAGGGCCCCCTCCCGGCGGGAGGGGGCCCTTCGGCGTCTCAGCGCAGGCCCTTGATGATCACCTTGAGGATCAGGCTCTTGGTCCAGCGGCCGAGCGCGCCGGTCAGCACGGTGTCGCGCATCGAGTCGTCCGGGTGGACCAGCTGCACCAGCCCGTCCCGGCGGCCCAGGCTGATGCACTGGAGCTGGTACTTGAAGGCGAAGGGCTTGGCGGTCTTCCCGGTCAGCAGGTCGCCCAGGTAGCCGCCCTGGGGGAGGGCCGAGACGCAGCCCATCCGCAGTTCGCCGACGCCCTCCACCCTGACCTGGGCGGCGTCGCCGACCACGTGCACGTCCGGGTGCGAGACCGAGCGCAGGTACTCGTCCACCACCGCCCGGCCGTCGGCGGTGACGGCCAGCCCGGCCTCGGCGGCCAGCTCGCGGGGCTCGAAGGCGGCGGCCCAGGCGACCAGGTCGGCGTCGATCGCGCCCTCGTCGGTGCGCACCCCGGCGGCGGTCACGGCGGTCACCGCGCGGCCCTCGTGCGCCTCGACGCCGAGCCGCTCGAAGACCCGCCGCACGTGGGCCCGGCCCTTGACCGAGAGGTGGTGGCCGACCGGGGTGGCCGAGACGACGCGGACCTTCCAGGCGGGGTGGGCCTCGGCCAGCTCGGTGGCCAGCTCGATGCCGGTGAGGCCGCCGCCGACCACCGCGACGGTGCCGGGCTTCGCGGCCGCCCTCATCCGGGCGGCCAGCTCGGCGGCCCGCTCGGCCGGGTAGGCGTGCTCGGCGGCGCCGGGGACGCCGTGCCAGGCGGTGCGGCTGCCGAGCGCGTACACCAGGGTGTCGTACGAGAGCACCTCGCCCGAGTCCAGGAAGACCTTGCGGCCGTTCAGGTCCAGCTCGGTGGCGAGGGCCTGCTTGTGGGTCACCTGACGGTCCGCCAGCACCTCGGCCAGCGCGGGGCGGTGCTCCGGGTGGCCGGCGAAGGTCTCGTGCTGCCGGACCCGGTTGAGGAAGCGGGCTTCGGGGGCGACCAGGGTGACCCGGTGCTTCTTGCCGGCCCGGGTCGCCGCCGACAGGCCCGCGTAGCCGGCGCCGATCACGACGATGTGCTGCTGCTGGGTGGGCTGCTGCTGGGTGGTCATCCCGTCCTCCTGCGGAGCGCTTCTGGTTGCGTACGGCAGGAGGACGGGACAGCCGGTCAGGGTGTGACAGTGATCCGGGTCACATGGGTGAGCTTCTCCGGGTTGACCACGACGTGGGCCTCGGTGATCCGGCCGTCGGCCAGCTCGAAGACGACCACGCCGAAGACGGTGCCCGCCGCGTCGTGCCAGGCCATGCCGGGGACCCCGTTGACCAGGACGGTGGTCCAGCCGACCCCGGGCTCCGGGACCACGTACTTGGCGAACAGGCCCGTGACCAGCCGGGAGACCTTGTCCGCGCCGGTGATCGGGCGCACGCCCGCCGAGACGATGCCGCCGCCGTCGGAGTGCCAGACCACGTCCGGGTCGAGCAGCGCGACCAACCCCTGGATGTCGCCCTGGGTGGCCGCCGAGGCGAAGGCGGAGACCACCTCGCGGTGCGCGGCGCGGTCCACCGCGCAGCGCCGGCCGCCGTTCTTCATCCGGCGCCGGGCCCGGGAGGCGAGCTGGCGGGTGGCGTCGGGGGTGCGGTCCAGCGAGCCGGCGATCTCGTCGAAGCCGATCGAGAACACGTCGTGCAGCACGAAGGCGGTGCGCTCGGCGGGGGTGAGCTGCTCCAGCACGGTGAGCAGGGCCATCGAGACCTCCTCGCCCAGCTCGGCCAGGTGCGCGGGGGAGGCGTCCTCGGAGACCACCGGCTCGGGCAGCCACTCGCCGTAGTACGACTCGCGGCGGGACCGGGCCGAGCCCAGCTGGTCGTAGCAGAGCCGGGTGACCACGGTAGTCAGGAAGGCCCGCGGCTCCTGCACCTTGCTCCGGTCGGTGGCCCGCCAGCGCAGCCAGGCCTCCTGGAGGATGTCCTCGGCATCGCTCACCGATCCCAGCAGCCGGTACGCCACCGAGCCCAGGTAGCGCCGCAGCGCCTCGAACTCGTCCACCCCTGACGTGTCATCAATCACCCGGCCACCGTACCCAATCAGCCGCCGGCCGAGACCAGCAGGCGGCGCAGCAGGTCGTTGAGGGTGGCGGTCTCCTCGGGGGTGAGCACCGCGATGGTGCGCTGGTAGACGTCGACGCCGGGGCCGACCGCGCGCTCGACCATGCCCAGGCCCTCCTCGGTGAGGGTGATCCGCAGGCCGCGGCGGTCGTTCGGGTCGGGGGAGCGGGTGATCAGGGCGGCCCGCTCCAGCTTGTCCAGGCGACCCGTCATGCCGCCGGTGGTGACCATCAGGGTGGCGGTCAGCTCGCGGGGCGAGAGGGTGTACGGCGCGCCGGAGCGGCGCAGGGTGGCGAGCACGTCGAACTCGCCCCGGCCGATGCCGTGGCCGGCGTGCACCTGGCCGACCGCGTCGCTGACGGCGCGGGAGATCCGGCCCATCCGGCCGAAGACCTCCATGCCCTCGGTGGAGAGGTCGGGACGGACCGCGTTCCACTGGGCGGCGATGGCGTCCACGGCGTCGGGCGCGGGGGGAGGGGGCTGCTCGTTCATGCGGAAATTCTGCCACAGGAAAGTGACTTGACGGCAAGTAGCTTGATGGTAAGTTACTTTCATGCTTCCGAACTCGCGCACCCTGGCCCTCACCGCACTGGCCCCGCTCGCCTGGGGCTCCACCTACCTGGTCACCACCGAGTACCTGCCGCCGGACCGTCCGCTGCTCACCGCCACCCTGCGCGCCCTGCCCGCCGGACTGCTGCTGCTGGCCTTCGCCCGGCGGCTGCCCAAGGGCGCCTGGTGGTGGAAGGCGGCCCTGCTGGGCGCGCTGAACATCACCGTCTTCATGGCCCTGCTGTTCGTCGCCGCCTACCGCCTGCCCGGGGGAGTGGCCGGCGTCCTGGGCGCGATCCAGCCGCTGGTGGCGGCCGGGCTGGCCGTCCCGCTGCTCGGCGAGCGTCCCGGCGGCCGGGCCGTGCTGGCCGGGGTGGCCGGGGTCTTCGGGGTGGCGCTGGTGGTGCTCCGGGCCACCGCACAGCTGGACACCGTCGGGGTGCTGGCCGGGCTCGCGGGAGCCGGGGTGATGGCGCTGGGCACCGTGCTGACCAAGCGTTGGGGCCGTCCCGAGGGCGTCGGCCCGCTGGCCGTGACCGGCTGGCAGCTCACCGCCGGCGGCCTGCTGCTGGTGCCGATCGCGCTGCTGGCGGAGGGCGCTCCGCCCGCGCTGACCGGCACCAACCTGCTCGGCTACCTCTACCTCGCGGTGCCCAACACCGCGGTCGCCTACTGGGTGTTCTTCCGCGGTGTCGGCAAGCTGCCCGCCTCCTCGGTGGCCTTCCTCGGCCTGCTCAGCCCGGTCTCGGCCACCGTGCTCGGCTGGGTCTTCCTGCACCAGTCGCTGACCACCGTTCAGATGCTGGGCATGGCGCTGGCGCTGGGCAGCACCGTGGCGGGCGCGCTGTTCGCCGCCAAGCGCGGCGCGGCCGGCCGGGTGGTGGCGCAGGCGAAGCCCGCTCCGGTGGCCGCAAAGGTCCGGGCCCGCCTCGGAAGCTGAGACGGGCCCGGTACGCAGGGGGCGGTGAGGAGGCCTGGGTTCAGTCGACCTCGGCCACCGCCTGGCTGAACTGGGCCTGGTAGAGGCGGGCGTAGGCCCCCTCGGCCGCGATCAGTCCGTCGTGGGTGCCCTGCTCCACGATCGAGCCGTCCTCCATCACCAGGATCACGTCGGCGTCCCGGATGGTGGAGAGCCGGTGCGCGATCACGAAGCTGGTCCGGCCGCTGCGCAGCCGGGCCATCGCGCGCTGGATGAGCACCTCGGTGCGGGTGTCGACGGAGGAGGTGGCCTCGTCGAGCACCAGGATGGACGGCTGGGCCAGGAAGGCCCGGGCGATGGTGATCAGCTGCTTCTCGCCCGCGCTGACGCCGGTGCCCTCGTCGTCGATGACGGTGTCGTAGCCGTCCGGGAGCGTCCGGACGAAGCGGTCCACGTGGGCCGCCTTCGCGGCCTCCACCACGGCCTCCCGTGATGCTCCGTCAGCCCCGTACGCGATGTTCTCCGCGATGGTGCCGCCGAACAGCCAGGTGTCCTGGAGCACCATGCCGATCCCGGACCGGAGCTCCTCCCGGGACATCGCGGTGATGTCCACGCCGTCCAGGGTGATCCGGCCGGAGGTCGGGTCGTAGAACCGCATCAGCAGGTTGACCAGGGTGGTCTTGCCCGCCCCGGTCGGGCCGACGATGGCCACCGTGTGGCCGGGCTCCACCTTGAGCGAGAGCCCGTCGATCAGCGGCTTGGCCGGGTCGTAGCGGAACGAGACGTCCTCGAAGGCGACCAGCCCGCGCAGCTCCTCGGGGCGCTCGGGGCGGACCGGCTCGGCGGACTGCTCGGGGGCGTCGAGGAGTTCGAAGACCCGCTCGGCCGAGGCCACGCCGGACTGCACCAGGTTGGCCATCGAGGCCACCTGGGTGAGCGGCTGGCTGAACTGCCGGGAGTACTGGATGAAGGCCTGCACGTCACCGATGGAGAGCGCGCCGGAGGCCACCCGCAGACCGCCGACCACGGCGACGAGCACGTAGTTGAGGTTGCCGATCAGCATCATCGCGGGCTGGATGATCCCGGAGATGAACTGGGCCTTGAAGCTGGCCTGGTAGAGCGCCTCGTTCTCCTGGCGGAAGGTCTCGGCCGCCTCCTTCTGCCGCCCGAAGACCTTGACCAGGGCGTGCCCGGTGTACATCTCCTCGATGTGGGCGTTGAGCGTGCCGGTGCTCTTCCACTGGGCGATGAACTGCGGCTGCGCGCGCTTGCCGACCTTGGTGGCGACCACCACCGAGACCGGGACCGAGATCAGCGCGATCAGCGCCAGCAGCGGAGAGATCCAGAACATCATCGCCAGCACGCCGACGATGGTGAGCAGCGAGTTCACCACCTGGCCCATGGTCTGCTGCATCGACTGGCCGATGTTGTCGATGTCGTTGGTGGCCCGGCTGAGCACCTCGCCGCGCGGCTGCTTGTCGAAGTAGCTGAGCGGCAGCCGGGCGAGCTTGCCCTCGGCCTCCTCGCGCAGCCGGTACACCGCCCGGTTGATGGCGGTGGCGGCCAGCCGGCCCTGCACGATGCCGAACACCGCCGACAGCAGGTAGATCAGCAGCGTCCAGCCGAGCACGGTGCCGATCGCGCCGAAGTCCATGCCCTGGCCGGGGACGAAGTCCACCGCGCCGAGCAGGTCGGCCACCCCGCCCTGGCCGCTCGCCCGCAGGCCGTCCAGCACCTGGGCCTTGTCCACCCCGGGCGGGGTCTGCCGGCCGACCACCCCGGCGAAGATCAGGTCGGTGGCGTGGCCGAGCACCTTGGGGCCGGTCACGGCCAGCCCGATGCTCAGCACACCGAGCGTCAGCACCCCGGTCAGCAGAGCCCGTTCGGGCCGGAGCATGCCCAACAGGCGCTTGGAGGAGCCCTTGAAGTCCATCGACTTCTCGGTGCCCTGGCCGCCCATGAAGCGGCCCGGCCCGGCCGGCCCGCGGCGGGCGGCGGCGGTCTGCGAGTCGGAGCCGCCCGCCCCGTCCTTGGTCAGGTCCGGCTTCCCGCCCGGCTTCTGAGGACCCGTCGGCCCCTTCCCGGTAGTCACGCCGCCTCCTGCTCGGTGAGCTGGGAGAGCACGATCTCCCGGTACGTCGGGTTGTCGGCCATCAGCTCGTGGTGGGTGCCGGTGCCGACCACGGCACCCTCGTCCAGCACCACGATCCGGTCGGCGTCGCGGATGGTGGAGACCCGCTGCGCCACGATCAGCACCGCCGCCTCGGCGGTCTCCCGGGCCAGCGCGGCCCGCAGCCGGGCGTCGGTGGTGTAGTCGAGGGCGGAGAAGGAGTCGTCGAAGAGGTACACCTTCGGACGGCTGACCAGTGCGCGGGCGATGGCCAGGCGCTGGCGCTGACCGCCGGAGACGTTCGAGCCGCCCTGGGCGATCGGGGCGTCCAGCCCCTCGGGGAGGCGCTCGACGAAGTCCTTGGCCTGGGCCGTCTCCAGCGCCTGCCAGAGCTCCTCGTCGGTGGCGTCGGGCTTGCCGTAGCGGAGGTTGGAGGCCACCGTGCCGGAGAACAGGTACGGCTTCTGCGGCACCAGACCGACCGTTCCGGCGATCACCGCCGGGTCGAGCTCGCGGACGTCCACGCCGCCGAGCAGCACCTGGCCGCCGGTGGCGTCGAACAGCCGCGGCACCAGGCCGAGCAGGGTGGACTTGCCGCTGCCGGTGGAGCCGATCACCGCGGTGGTCTGCCCGGGACGGGCCACCAGGTCGACGCCGCGCAGCACCGGGGCCTCGGCGCCCGGGTAGCGGAACTCCACGTCGCGCAGCTCCAGCTGACCGCTGGTCGGCAGTTCGGTGACCGGGGCGGCGGGCGGGGCCACGCTGCTCTCGGTGCCGAGCACCTCCTCGATGCGCTCGGCGCAGACCTCGGCGCGCGGCACCATCATGAACATGAAGGTGGCCATCATGACGCTCATCAGGATCTGCATCAGGTAGGAGATGAAGGCGGTCAGCGCGCCGATCTCCATGCCGCCGGAGTCGATCCGGTGGGCACCGAACCAGATCACCGCGACGCTGGAGACGTTCACCACCAGCATCACGCTGGGGAACATGAAGGCCATCAGCCGGCCGACCCGGACCGAGACGTCCGTCAGGTCGGCGTTGGCACCGCCGAAACGATCCTGTTCGTGACGGTCCTTCACGAAGGCCCGGATGACCCGGATGCCGGTGATCTGCTCGCGCAGGATGCGGTTGACCGAGTCGATCCGGGTCTGCATCGAGCGGAACAGCGGCCGGACCCGCCTGATCAGCAGCAGCACCACGGCACCCAGCACCGGCACCACGACCAGCAGCAGCGCGGAGAGCGGCACGTCCTGGTTGAGCGCCATCAGGATGCCGCCGAAGCACATGATGGGTGCGGCCACCATCAGGGTGAAGCCCAGCAGCACCACCATCTGGACCTGCTGCACGTCGTTGGTGGTCCGGGTGATCAGCGAGGGGGCGCCGAAGGAGTTCAGCTCCCGGGCGGAGAAGCTCTGCACCCGGTCGAAGACCTCGGCCCGCAGGTCCCGCCCGACCGCCATCGCGGTGCGGGCGCCGTAGTAGACGCCGCCGACGGAGCAGAGCGCCTGGACGAGCGTGACGGCGATCATCACGCCGCCGAGCGAGAGGATCCGTCCGGTGTCCCCCTTCACCACCCCGGAGTCGATGATGTCGGCGTTCAGGGTGGGTAGGTAGAGGGCGGCCAGGGTGGCGACCAGCTGGAGCAGCACCAGCCAGCCGATCGGTCGGCGGTAGGTGCCCAACCGGGTCCGTAGGAGTTTGATCAGCACTGTGACACTTTCGTTGTCGGCCGAGGGAGTCGCAGCCCATTTTCGGCCTTCCGGCGGGGCGTCGGGGGGTTTACCGTGTGCCGACCAAGGGGTTTTGTACTGTCTTTGCACGGCGCGGAGAGCCGGGTGCCAGGTCCGTGTACCCCCTTACGGATCGGCGTCCGAGCCCCTAGGCTGCTGGAACCCAGCTTGTTACTCGCTGGTTAACCAGTCGGCCCGGTCGGCAGGCCCCCACGCCACCGAGCCCCACCCTCGGCCACCCGCCACCCCGGAGGTCCTCGTTGAGTTCCGCGCAGTCCACGATCGACCGGCGGCCGCCGTCGGTGGCCCACATCTTCCTGAACCGCGTCGAGGCCACTCCGAACGGTGAGGCGTACCGCTTCCCCGTCCCGGTGGACGAGCACGCGGCGGACGGTGCCCCCGGTGCCGAGCAGTGGCGCTCGCTGACCTGGAAGCAGACCGCCGAGCGGGTGTACGCGGTGGCGGCCGGCCTGATGACCCTGGGCATCGGCCCGGAGGACCGGGTCGCGCTCTCCTCCTCCACCCGGATCGAGTGGATCGTCGCGGACCTCGGCAACATGTGCGCGGGTGCCGCGACCACCACCGTCTACCCGAGCACCAATGCGGAGGAGACGGCCTTCATCCTGGCCAACTCCGGCAGCAAGGCGATGTTCGCCGAGAACGCCGCCCAGCTGGCCAAGGCGGTCGAGCGCAAGGCCGAGCTGCCCGAGCTGCGCACCGTGATCCTGTTCGACGCCCCCGGCGGCGAGCTGGAGACCGGCGGCCTGGAGGTGCTCACCCTCGACGAGCTGGAGCAGCGCGGCAAGGCCCACCTGGCCGAGCACCCGGACGCGGTGACCAAGGCCGTCGACGGGTTGGACCGCGAGCAGCTGGCCACCTTGATATACACCTCGGGCACCACCGGGCGCCCCAAGGGCGTCCGCCTGGTGCACGACTGCTGGGCCTACGAGGGCGTGGCCCAGGAGGAGAGCGGCCTGCTCCGCTCCGACGACGTGCAGTTCATGTGGCTGCCGTTGTCGCACGTCTTCGGCAAGACCCTGATCTCGGGTCAGATCCGCACCGGCCACGTGATGGCGGTGGACGGCCGGGTCGACCGGATCATCCACAACCTCCCGGCGATCCGGCCGACCCTGATGGCCAGCGCGCCGCGGATCTTCGAGAAGGTCTACAACGGCATCGCCGGCAAGGCCCGGGCCGAGGGCGGCGCCAAGTACAAGATCTTCCTGTGGGCCGCCAAGGTCGCCCGCGACCACGCCCGGACCAGCCAGGCCAACCGGATCGCCACCGGCCGCGACAGCGTGCCGTTCGCGCTGGGCCTGCAGCACAGGGTCGCCGACAAGCTGGTCTACGCCAAGATCCGGGCGGCCTTCGGCGGCCGGCTGCGCGGCGCGGTCTCCGGCAGCGCGGCGCTGGCCCCCGAGATCGGCTACTTCTTCAAGGGCGCCGGCGTCCCGGTCCTGGAGGGCTACGGCCTCACCGAGACCAGCGCGGGCTCCACGGTCAACCGGGCCGAGGACTTCCGGGTCGGCACCGTCGGCGTCCCGCTGCCGGGCACCGAGGTCCGGATCGCCGAGGACGGCGAGATCCTGCTCAAGGGCCCGGGCATCATGCGCGGCTACCACGACCTCCCGGAGCAGACCGCCGAGGTGCTGGAGGCCGACGGCTGGTTCCACACCGGCGACATCGGCGAGATCGAGAACGGCTACCTGCGGATCACCGACCGCAAGAAGGACATGTTCAAGACCTCGGGCGGCAAGTACGTCGCGCCCAGCGAGGTGGAGGGCAAGTTCAAGGCGGTCTGCCCGTTCGTCAGCAACATCCTGGTGATCGGCAACGGCCGCAACTTCTGCACCGCGCTGATCGGCCTGGACGAGACGGTGATCATGCCGTGGGCGGCCGAGCACGGCCTGGCCGGCAAGTCGTACGCCGAGGTGGTGGCCAGCCCCGAGGTGCACGCGCTGATCGACGGCTTCGTGCAGCGGCTCAACGGCGAGCTCCAGCGCTGGCAGACCGTCAAGAAGTTCACCCTGCTCCCGCGCGACCTGGACATCGAGCACGGCGAGCTGACCCCCAGCCTCAAGATCAAGCGCCCGGTGGTCGAGAAGACCTACGCCGACGCGGTCACCGCGATGTACGCGGGGGCCAACGAGGCCTGATCCCCCCGGGCCGGTCCCGGCGGTCCGGCGTTCGTCCGCCGTACCGGACAATGGGGTCATGCCCTCCGCACTTCCCGACGGCGAACCGCTGCCGTCCGACGGCTCGCTGCCCGACTCCGCGCTCGCGGAGCTCGGGCGGCGGCCGTTCGGCTTCTACCTGCACGTGCCGTACTGCGCCAGCCGCTGCGGCTACTGCGACTTCAACACCTACACCGCCACCGAGCTGCGCTCCTCCGGCGCCGTGGCCTCCCAGGACACCTACGCGGACAACCTGGTGAGCGAGATCCGGCTGGCCCGCAAGGTGCTCGGCGCGGCCGAGCTCCCGGTCGAGACGGTCTTCGTGGGCGGCGGCACGCCGACCCTGCTGCCCGCCGCCGACCTGGTGAAGGCGCTGGCCGCGATCCGCGAGGAGTTCGGCCTGGCCCCCGGCGCCGAGGTCACCACCGAGGCCAACCCCGAGTCGGTCGACCCGGCCTACCTTGCCGAGCTCCGCGAGGGCGGCTACACCCGGATCTCCTTCGGCATGCAGAGCGCCCGGCCGCACGTGCTCCAGCTGCTGGACCGTCACCACACGCCGGGGCGTCCCGAGGCCTGCGTGGCCGAGGCCCGGGCGGCGGGCTTCGAGCACGTCAACCTGGACCTGATCTACGGCACCCCCGGCGAGTCCGACGACGACTGGCGGGCCTCGCTGGACGCCGCCGTCGGCGCCGGTCCCGACCACGTCTCCGCCTACTCGCTGATCGTCGAGGACGGCACCAAGCTGGCCGCCCGGGTCAAGCGCGGCGAGCTGCCGATGATCGACGACGACGTGCACGCCGACCGCTACCTGATCGCCGAGGAGGCGCTCTCCGCCGCCGGGTACTCCTGGTACGAGGTCTCCAACTGGGCCACCACCGAGGCCGGCCGCTGCCGCCACAACGAGCTCTACTGGACCGGCGCCGACTGGTGGGGGGCCGGCCCCGGCGCCCACAGCCACGTCGGCGGGGTCCGCTGGTGGAACGTCAAGCACCCGGCCGCGTACGCGCAGGCACTCGCGGAGGGCCGCACCCCCGGGCAGGGGCGCGAACTGCTCGCCGCCGAGGACCGCCGGGTCGAGCGCATCCTGCTGGAGCTCCGGCTCCGGGACGGTTGCCCGCTCGCGCTGCTGACGGCCGACGGGCTGGCCGCCGCCGCCCGGGCACTCGCCGACGGACTGTTGGACGCGGCCGCGTACGCCGACGGCCGGGCCGCCCTGACGCTGCGCGGGCGGCTGCTGGCGGACGGGGTGGTCCGCGACCTGGTGGACTGAGCCTCCGAGCGTCGACCTCCGCCTGCCGCTCCTCCCTTTCCCGCCCCCTTCCGGCCCCCTTCCCGCCCCCTGCCCCGCGGTCCCCGCCGCCGCGGGTGAAACGCTTTCGGGTGCCGGAGCCAAGTACGGGGTGAGGAGGCCGTCGGGGCCTCCACGAGGGGAGGACGGCGTGGTCGACGCTCCGCCCGATCTCACGACCCCGGAGGGCTTCGGTGCCTTCTACCGGGAGCACGTTCATACCGTCCTGGGATTCGTCACCCGCCGCGTGACGGATCCGCACCTGGCGGCGGACCTGACGGCCGACATCTTCGTGGCCGCCCTGGAGGCCGCCTCCGGCTACCGCGCGGACCGGGGCACTCCCGTCGCCTGGCTCTACGGCATCGCGCGGAACGTCGTCGCGTCCCACGCCCGCGGCAGTGGCCGCGAGCGCGGCGCCCTGGCCAGACTCCAGGGCCGCCGCCTGCTCGACGACCAGGACGTGGCGGCCCTGGAGGAGCGGATCGACGCCCAGCGGGCCGTCCGCGCGCTGGCGGACCGTCATGCCGGCCTCTCCGAGCCGCTCCGCGCCGTCCTCGACCTGATGGTCCTGGACGGCCTCACCCCGGCCGAGACGGCCCAGGTCCTCGGCTTGAGCCAGGCCACCGTCCGGGTCCGCCTGCACCGAGCCCGCCGCATCCTGCGGGCCACCCCCGCCGCCCAACTGATCGAGGTAGCCCTGTGAACAGCACCGGGGCCGGCACCGGCCACCACACCGACCACTTCGAGCAGCGCCTCTTCGAGGAGTTGACCGCCCTCGCGTCCGAGCCCCGACCAGCCAGCCCGGCCCCGCGCCGGGTGCTGCCCCGGGTCCGCCCGGTGCCCGCCATCGCGGTGGGGCTGGCCGCCACGGTCGCGGCCGTCGCGCTGCCCGCCGTCCTGGCCGGGGAGTCCGGCGGGGCCGGAGCGGCCTACGCCGTGAGCCGGGGGGACGACGGCTCCATCGCCGTGGAGGTCCACGACCTCTCCGCGATCGACGCCGTCGCTGCGGAGCTCCGCCGCCTGGGCGTGCCCGCAGCCGCGGTGCGGGCCTCGGCCGACTGCCCCCTGCCGTTCCCCGAGGGGCCGGCCGCACGGTCGGTCCGGGCGTTCCCTCAGGACACCTCGGCCACGGTCCGGATCGACCCGAGCCAGGTCCCGTCCGGCAGCACCCTGCTGGTGATCGGTCAGCGGGAGGAGCCCGGGGCCGGAGCGGAGGTGGTCTCGGTCACGACCCGGGTGACGGGTGCGGTGCCCGCCTGCGTCCCCGTGCACGGTGGTGTGCGGCCCGTGGAGCCGGTCCGTTGACGGCGGGTCAGCGTCGGCCCGAGCGGCTCCACGGAGCCGGTGCTTCGTCCAGGAAGGATTCCAACTGGACCCGTTAGCCTTGGCCGGATGAGTGTGTTCTCCCCACGGCCGATCGGCCGCGTTCCGGTGCGCCCGGCGGCCGACCGGTGGTCGTCCTGGTGCCTGCCGCTGCTCCTGGTCAGCGCGGTCGCGGCGCTGGCGGTCGGGCTCTCCTCGCCGCCCGGGACGGCCCAGCGGTGGTGGGGCGTGTTCGCCGGGCCCGGCTACGGGGTGGCCGCGCTGGTGGCACTCGGTACCCGGGCGCGCTGGGGGCGGGCCGCTGCGGTGGTCGCGGTCCTCGGCTCACTGGTGGTGCCGCTGGTCTGGCTCACCGTGCTCGGGCGGGCCCAGATGGAGGTGGGGGTGATCGAGCGGGGTGCCCGCCTGCTGCTCGACACCGGTACTCCGTACCTGCACGCGCCGCAGGCGGTGAAGGAGTTCAACCCGTACCTGCCCGGGATGTCGCTCTTCGGGCTCCCGGCCGCGCTGTTCGGCGGCGGGGCGCTGACCGGAGCCAGGCTCTGGTTGGTGCTGGGCACCCTGGCGGCGCTGGTGTGGTCGGTACGGCTGGTCGCCACCGGGCCGTCAGCTGACGGCGCGTCAGTGGGGCCGGACCGGCTCACCCGGCTGCTCTGGATCGTGGCCTGCCCGGTGGTCGCGCTGCCGCTGGCGATCGGCGGGGTGGACCCGCCGGTGATCGCGCTGCTCTGCCTGGCCCTGGCCTTCGCCCAGCGCGGCGAGGCCGGCCGGGCCGGGGTGGTCGCCGGTCTGGCGGCGGCGTTGAAGTGGACGGCCTGGCCGGCCGTGCCGGTGCTGCTGGTGCTCCTCGCGGTCCGGTCCGGGCGCCGCGCGGCGCTGCGGTTCACCGCGGCCGCCGGGGCGGTCGCGCTGGTCGCGGTGGTACCGGTGCTGGTGGTCGATCCGGAGGCCTTCCGGCAGAGCGTGCTGCTCTACCCGTTCGGCCTGAGCGGCACCACCTCCACCGCCGCCAGCCCGCTGCTCGGGCAGTTGCTGGTCACGCTGCTGCCCGAGCACGGCAAGGCGGTCGCGGTGGTGCTGATCGGGTTGAGCGCAGTGGCCGTCGGGGTCTCCCTGGTGGTCCGGCCGCCGCGTGACGTGACGGCGGCGGCCGGTCGGCTGGCGCTCGGGCTGCTGCTGGCGATCCTGCTCTCGCCGGCGACCAGGATCGGCTACGCGGTTTACCCGGTGGTGCTGTACCTCTGGCCCCGGCTCTTCGTCACCAACCGCACCGTAGCTGCCGACCGCACCGACCGCGCCGACCGCCGCCCCGTGGGGGCTCGTGCCGACAGCCGGGCGGCTCAGCCCTCCTGACCCGCCGTCACGAAGTCGATCAGCTCCTCGACCCGGCCCAGCAGCGCCGGGTCGAGGTCGCGGAAGGAGTTCACCGAGGCCAGGATCCGCTTCCAGGCCGCCGGGGTGTCCTCCGGCCAGCCCAGCCGACGGCAGACCCCGAGCTTCCACTCCTCCCCGCGCGGCACCTCCGGCCAGCCGGGGATGCCCACGCTGGACGGCTTCACCGCCGCCCAGACGTCGATGTACGGGTGGCCGACCACCAGGACGTCGGCCCCGGTCACCTGCTGAGCGATCCGGTGCTCCTTGGTCCCCGGCAGCAGGTGGTCGACCAGCACCCCGAGCCGCCGCCCGGGCCCCGGGCCGAACTCCGCGACGATGGCCGGGAGGTCGTCGACGCCCTCCAGGTACTCCACCACCACGCCCTCGATCCGCAGGTCGTCGCCCCAGACCCGCTCGACCAGTTCGGCGTCGTGCCGCCCCTCCACGTAGATCCGCGACTCCCGGGCCACCCGGGCCCGAGCCCCCGGCACCGCCACCGAGCCCGAGGCGGTCCGTCCCGGCCCCTGCGGCGGCCCGGTCCTGGCCGCCACCGGCCGGACCAGGGTGACCACCCGGCCCTCCAGCAGGAAGCCGCGCGGCACCATCGGGAAGACCCGCTGCTTCCCGAACCGGTCCTCCAGCGTGACGGTGAACCCCTCCGCGGTCTTCTCGCACCGCACCACCGCCCCGCAGTACCCGGTGGCCGCCTCCTCCACCACCAGGTCGCGCTCCGCCGCCACCTCGGGCGCCGGCTGCTGCCGCTTCCACGGCGGGGTCAGGTCGGGTCCGTACTCCTTGCTCCGCATTCCCCGGAGTCTACGAGCCGCCCCCGCCCGTCACCCCGCATACGGTGCCGCGATCCTCAGCACGCCGGCCACCGCCTCCCGCACCGCCGCCCGGTGACGGAGCATCAGCGGCTCCCCCTGGTGCCCGCGCGGCCGCACCCCGCGGTCCGCCAGCAGGTAGACCACCCGGAGGGTGCGGAGGGTGTTCGACGCGAACGGCGGCATCGGCCCGGGCTCTCCCCGGCCGAACTCCTCGGCCACCAGGTCCAGCCACCCCACCGACTCACGCTCCGTCAGCTCCGCCCGGGTCAGCACCACCCCGAGCGCACAGCCGATCCGGTCGTCCTCCATGGAGTCGAAGACCTGCCCCGTCGGCGCCAGCAGCCGCCGCGCCCCCAGCTCCAGCAGCGGCGCGGGCTCCACCGCCGGGTGCCGGCCGAAGGCGGCCAGCAGGTCCGCCCCGTGCGCGGCGGCGTGCAGCCAGCCGAGCCCGGCGTCGTACCCGCGCAGGTCGGGCTCCGCGGGGTACCAGCGCGCGAACTCCTCCACCCACTCCGCCCGGTGGGCACCGGCCTCCACCAGCCGGGCCAGCACCAGCGCGGCGAAGCTCCGCACGTGCACCTCGGGATCGCCGAACCACCCGGCCAGCTCGTCCCCGAGCCGGGACCGCTCGGCCTCCTCCAGGCCGGGGACCAGCTCCGCCAGCCGGACGTAGGCGTGGTCGTCCCGGACGGCCGGATCGGGGGAGCGGAGGGCGCGCAGCAGGCCCGGAAGGTCGGATCTCATGGGCCGTCAGGGTACGGCGCGGTGTTCGGACGGGTGCGGTAGGGTCCGGGCCGTCGTGCACCGGATCGGGGGGCTGGGGATGACCGGGAGTTGGGCGCTGCGTCGCGTACCGGGACGGGGCTGCGGTGACGGGCGGCACTGGATCAGGACGGGGCACTTCGACCTCTACACGCCGCGGACCGTGCTCGACGTGATCGTGCTGGACGCCATGAGCGCGGACGAGGAGGCCCGGGAGCAGCTCGGTCTGGTGCGGGACGAGGCGTACACCGAGGAGCTGGTCGCCGACCTGCTGCGGCTGGGGAACGGCCGTTTCACGGCGGAGCAGCGCCGTCGGTTGAACCCCGGGCTGCGTCGGCCGACCCCGCTGACCGCCGGCCTCGTCGGCCTGCTGACGGTGGTGCACCGGAAGGACCGGCGCTACGCGGGGATGGCCTCCCTGAACCTGGAGGCCCGGGAGATCGGCGGGTGGCTGGCTCCGGACTACCGGTACCGGGGCTTCGGGGCCGAAGTCGCGGCGGCGGTCACCGACCTGGCGCACCGTCACTTCGGCCTCGCCACCGTCCGGGCCGGGACCGCCGTCACCAACCGGGCGGGCCTCCGGACGCTGGAGGCCGCCGGGTTCGTCCCGGCCGAGGGCCCGGCCCGGCACGTCCTTCCGAACGGCCGGGAGGTCGCCGCCGCCTGGTACCGGCACGGGGCGGACCACGTCCGCAGGTGCCGGGCACTGGGCTGACCGGACCCCTCCCGCTCGGTGCCATTGCACTGTTACTGTCCGGGCATGTCTTCGAACGACGCGGCCTCCAACGACACGGCCTCGAACGGCGCGGCCCCCGGCGACGGAGCCAAGCGCGAGATCGACGCCCTGACCGCCGAGTTCTTCGGCGCCTTCGACAACCGGGACGGCAAGCCCGCCGACGTCGGGCGGATCCGCCGGTTGATGGTGCCGGGCGGGGTGATCGTGGTGACCGGGCCGAGGTACACCGTCTACTCCGTCGAGGAGTTCGTCGCTCCCCGCGAGGAGTTGCTCGCGAACGGCCGCCTGACCGAGTTCCACGAGTGGGAGACCAGCGAGCGCACCGACATCGCCGGCGACATCGCCTGTCGCTTCGGCGAGTACGCCAAGTCGGGCTTCCTCGACGGCGCCGTGTACGAGGGCACGGGCACCAAGACGATGCAGTTCGTCCGCACGCCCCGGGACGGTTGGAGGATCACCGCCTTCTCCTGGTACGACCGTCCCTGAGCCGACGCCCCGTCACAGCCCGGGTGCTCCCCAGACGGGGAACCAGCGGTTGAGCTCCGGCTCCACCTTGAGGTCGTCGGCGAGCAGCGCCTTCACCTGGAGCTCCAGTGCGTTGTCGCGCCGTTCCACTCCGCCCGCCAGCGGGGCGAAGGGGTAGAAGGTGCCGCGCTTGTAGAGGTAGACCAGCCCGAGCGGCCGGTCGGCGCCGTCGCGGAACGAGACGATGGAGCACAGCAGTTGGGGCCCGAAGCCGTTGGCCTCCAGCTCGCCGTTGACCGCGTGCAGGTCGTTGACCAGTTCGGGGAGCTCCTCGGGGGCGTGCCGGGCCAGCAGCCAGGAGTAGCCGTAGGAGTCCCGGGAGGCCTCGACCGGGGTGCCGCCGCGGCCGGTGTCGGCGTCGAGCAGGGCGGTGACCTGGCGGGTCACCTCACCGAAGGCGCCGCCTTCGACGGCGGCGAAGCAGACCGAGCCGAGGCCGGTCGGGCGGAAGCCGGCGCCCGCCTCCAGGGTGAGGGCGGCGGAGGGGACGGCGAACAGCTGGTCCAGGTCCGGGCGGACGGGCTTGCTGCGGCCGAAGAGCGAGTCGAGGAATCCCATGGCGCGTGCGGCTCCCCTCAGCGGCCGAGTTCGGCGGAGATCCGCCCGAGCTGGTCGAGCCGCTGCTCCAGCGACGGGTGGGTGGACATCAGCTGACTCGCCGTCTCCCGGGCGCTCAGCGCGGGTGCGAAGTAGAAGGCGTTGTACGGCTGCGCCCGGCGCAGGTCCTCGGTGGGGATGGCCGAGATCTGGCCGGTGACCTT
This sequence comes from Kitasatospora sp. NPDC004289, assembly GCF_053602875.1. NCBI lineage: Bacteria > Bacillati > Actinomycetota > Actinomycetes > Kitasatosporales > Streptomycetaceae > Kitasatospora > Kitasatospora sp. NPDC004289. The sequence goes on from NZ_JBSGEL010000059.1 coordinate 22,485, forward strand.
GGTGAGGGCGGAGGCCAGTGCGCTGGGGCGGCCGGTGAGCTGGGCGGCGGCGCGGTCGGCGGCCAGCTCGCGGTAGCGGGAGAGCAGGCGGGTGAGCAGGAAGCTGGCCGCGTAGACCACCATGCTGACCAGGGGGATCAGGATCATCGCGATGGCGGCGTTGTTGTCCTTGCTGCCGCGCCCGTTCAGGAAGCCGCCGTAGAGCGCGATCCGGGTGATCACCCCGGCCAGCACGCCGAGGAAGCCGGCGATGGTCATCACCGCGACGTCCCGGTGGGCGACGTGCGAGAGCTCGTGGGCGAGCACGCCCTCCAGCTCCTCGGGCTCCAGCCGTCGCAGCAGGCCGGTGGTGACGCAGACCACCGCGTTCTGCGGGTTGCGGCCGGTGGCGAAGGCGTTGGGCATGTCGGTGTCGGTGACCGCCACCCGGGGCTTGGGCATGTCGGCCAGGGCGCAGAGCCGGTCCACCGTGCCGTGGAGCTGCGGGTACTCCTCGGGGGTGACCTCGCGGGCGCCCATGGCGCGCTGGGTGATCCGGTCGCTGAACCAGAACTGCGCCACGAAGAGCCCGCCGGAGATCAGCACCACCAGCGGCCAGGCCCCGCGGAGCAGCACGATCAGCACCCCGGTGAAGCCCACGTACAGCAGCCCGATGACGAACATGGTGGTGACCATCCGGCCCGTCAGACCTCGGTCCGGGGCGAAGCGGGTGCGCCGTCCTGATGACATGTCTGCTCCTTGTATCCCGGTATGTCCGCTTTCGATGCTGCCACTACCGGACCGCCCCCGGGGCGAGGCCCAACTGACGGAGCAACGAGGATCACCTGAGCGCCCCGTTCCTGCCGTCACCCATGGGCCTTACACTGGCTGGTACTGCCCTGGCACTCTGCCCGTCTGAGTGCCAGCGGGCCTGGCCGAGAGGGAGGTGGGTGCCATGTACGGCGAGCGGCCGTTGGACGACCGCAAGCTCGCGGTGCTGCGCGCCATCGTCCAGGACTACGTCGGGACGGAGGAGCCGGTGGGCTCCAAGGCCCTGGTCGAGCGGCACAACCTCGGCGTCTCCCCGGCCACCGTGCGCAACGACATGGCGGCCCTGGAGGAGGACGGCTACATCCACCAGCCGCACACCAGTGCGGGCCGGATCCCCACCGACAAGGGGTACCGGCTGTTCGTGGACCGGCTGGCCGAGGTCAAGCCGATGAGCTCCCCGGAGCGCCGGGCCATCCGGCACTTCCTGGACGGCGCGGTGGACCTGGACGACACGGTGGCCCGCACGGTCCGGCTGCTGGCGCAGCTGACCAGGCAGGTCGCGGTGGTCCAGTACCCCTCGCTGAGCCGTTCGACGGTCCGTCACGTCGAGCTGGTGGCACTGGCCCCGGCCAAGGTGATGCTGGTCCTGATCACCAACACCGGCCGGGTCGAGCAGCGGATGGTGGACTGCCCGGGCGCGGTCGGCGAGACGGTCCTGGCGGACCTGCGCTCCCGGCTCAACGCCCAGGCGGTGGGCCGGCCGCTGCCGGAGGTCCCGGGCCTGCTGGAGGACCTCCCGTCCACCTTCGAGCCCGCCGACCGGCCGACGGTCTCCACCGTGCTGGCCACCCTGTTCGAGACCCTGGCGGAGCAGAACGAGGAGCGGATCATGCTGGCCGGCACGGCCAACCTGACCCGCTTCGGCCATGACTTCCCGCTCACCATCCAGCCGGTGCTGGAGGCCCTGGAGGAGCAGGTCGTCCTGCTCCGTCTCCTGGGTGAGACGGCGGACGCGGGGATGACGGTCCGGATCGGCCACGAGAACGCCTACGAGGGCCTCAATTCCACCTCGGTGGTCTCGGTCGGTTACGGTTCGGGCGATCAGAGTGTCGCGAAGCTGGGCGTGATCGGACCGACCCGGATGGACTACCCGGGCACAATGGGGGCGGTGCGAGCGGTGGCGCGGTACGTGGGCCAGATCCTGGCCGAGTCGTAGGCGAGTCGTAGGAACAGCTCGAAGATCAGCACTGTTCAGGACCAGTCGCAGCACTTCTAGAGGCGGAACAAGCGGAGCATTTGGTGGCCACGGACTACTACGCGGTACTCGGCGTCCGACGGGATGCGGGGCAGGACGAGATCAAGAAGGCGTTCCGGCGCCTCGCCCGCGAACTGCACCCGGACGTCAACCCGGACCCCAAGACGCAGGAGCGGTTCAAGGAGATCAACGCCGCCTACGAGGTGCTCTCAGACCCGGCCAAGCGCCAGGTCTACGACCTCGGCGGCGACCCGCTCTCGCCCAACGGCGGTGGCGGGGCCGGCGGCTTCGGCGCGGGCGCGGCGGGCTTCGGCTTCTCCGACATCATGGACGCGTTCTTCGGTGCGGCCTCGGGCCAGCGCGGCCCGCGCTCGCGCACCCGGCGCGGCCAGGACGCGATGATCCGCCTGGAGATCACCCTGGAGGAGGCCGCCTTCGGCACCACCAAGGAGCTCCAGGTCGACACCGCCGTCACCTGCACCACCTGCAACGGTGAGGGCGCGGCCCCCGGCACCTCGGCGCAGACCTGTGACATGTGTCGCGGCAAGGGCGAGGTCTCCCAGGTCACCCGGTCCTTCCTGGGCCAGGTCATGACCTCCCGCCCCTGCCCGCAGTGCCAGGGCTTCGGCACCGTCGTGCCGACCCCGTGCCCCGAGTGCGCCGGCGACGGCCGGGTCCGCGCCCGCCGCACCCTGACGGTCAAGATCCCGGCCGGTGTGGACAACGGCACCCGGATCCAGCTGGCCGGCGAGGGCGAGGTCGGCCCCGGCGGCGGCCCCGCCGGTGACCTCTACGTCGAGATCGCCGAGACCAGCCACGCGGTCTTCCAGCGGCGCGGGGACGACCTGCACTGCACCGTCACCATCCCGATGACGGCGGCCGCGCTCGGCACCCAGGTGCCGCTGCAGACCCTGGACGGGCTGGAGGAGGTCGACATCCGGCCCGGCACCCAGTCCGGCCAGTCGATCCCGCTGCACGGTCGGGGCATCACCCACCTGCGCGGCGGCGGCCGGGGCGACTTGATAGTGCACGTCGAGGTGCAGACCCCGACCAAGCTCGACCCGGAGCAGGAGGAACTGCTCCGGCGGATCGCCGTGCTCCGCGGCGAGGAGCGGCCCTCGGGTCAGTTCGCACCGGGCCAGCAGGGCCTGTTCTCCCGCCTGAAGGACGCGTTCAACGGTCGCTGAGACGGCGATCCGACCGAGGAGTAGCACCGCATGACCGCCCCCGTGTTCGTCGTGGAGTCCACACTGCTCGCCGGGGCCGCCCCCGGCTCGGTGGTGCGGCTGGACGGGCCCGAGGGGCGGCACGCGGCGGCCGTCAAGCGGCTGGAGCCCGGCGAGGCCGTCACCCTGGCGGACGGGCTCGGGCTCGGCGTCGAGGGTGCGGTGCGCGCCGTGCACGGCAAGGACGCGCTGGACGTCGAGGTGCTGGCGGTCCGTCAGGAGGCGGAGCCGGCGCCCCGGATCGTGGTGGTCCAGGCCCTTCCCAAGGGCGACCGGGGCGAGCTCGCGGTCGAGACCATGACCGAGGTCGGGGTGGACGTGGTGATCCCCTGGGCCGCCTCCCGCTGCATCACCCAGTGGAAGGGCGACCGGGGCGCCAAGGCGCTGGCCAAATGGCGCTCCACCGCCCGGGAGGCCGGCAAGCAGTCCCGCCGCCTGCGCTTCCCCGAGGTCCGCGACCTCATGACCACCCGTCAGCTGGCCCCGCTGCTCGCCGCCGCCTCCTTCGCCGCCGTCCTGCACGAGGAGGGCTCCGAGCCGCTGGCCACCGCCGCCCTCCCGGCCGCGGGGGACCTGGTGCTGGTGGTCGGCCCCGAGGGCGGGGTCTCCCCGGACGAGCTGGCCGCCTTCGCCGAGGCCGGGGCGAAGCCGCACCGTCTGGGCGCGTCCGTCCTGCGCACCTCCACCGCAGGCGTCGCGGCGGGCGCCCTCCTGCTCGGCCGCACCGGCCGCTGGGCCTGAGTCACCCGCCCCGGGCCGCCCATCCCGAGCCGCCGAACCCCGACCGTCGGCGGCGCCTCCGGCGCCCCAAGGTTCGCTGACAAAGAAACGCATGGCCCCCGGCCGACCCCCTGCATAGGGTGGCCGCCGTGACGACCTCTGCCGGCGCCTACCTGCGCCACCCTCACCTGCACGGCGACCTGCTGACCTTCGTCGCCGAGGACGACATCTGGCTGGCCCCGATCGACGGCGGCCGGGCCTGGCGCCTGACGGCGGACCAGGTCCCGGTGAGCCACCCCCGGTTCTCGCCGGACGGACGGCACGTCGCGTGGACCTCCACCCGGGACGGTGCGTCCGAGATCCACGTGGCGCCCGCCGACGGCGGCCCGTCCCGGCGCCTGACCCACTGGGGCGCGCCCCGCACCCGGCTGCGCGGCTGGACCGCCGACGGCCGCCCGGTCGCGGTCAGCCCGGCCGGGCAGGAGACGATGCGCCGCAGCTGGGCGTTCGCGATCCCGCTGGACGGCGGCGAGCCGGAGCGGCTGCCGTTCGGGCCGATCGGCGGGCTGGCCGAGGAGCCGGGCGGCCCGCGGACGCTGCTGCTGGCCCCGCTGACCACCGAGCCCGCCTACTGGAAGCGCTACCGGGGCGGCACCGCCGGGAAGCTCTGGATCGGCGAGCGCGGTGGCGAGTTCACCCGCCTGCACTCCGAGCTGGACGGCAAGGCCAACATCGACTCCCCGCTCTGGGTCGGCGACCGGATCGCCTTCCTCGCCGACCACGAGGGCACCGGTCAGCTGTACTCCAGCCTCCCGGACGGCTCCGACCTGCGCCGCCACACCGCCGACCAGGGCGGCTTCTACGCCCGCAACGCCACCACCGACGGCACCCGGGTGATCTGGCACAGCGCCGGCGAGCTGTGGCTCCTGGACGACCTGGACGGTGCCGAGCCGCGCCGCCTGGAGGTCACCCCGGCCGGCCCGCGCTCCGGCCGCCGACCCCACCCGGTCGCCGCGGCAGGGCAGTTGGAGACCGTCGCGCCCGACCGCACCGGCCGCGCCAGCGCCGTGGTGGTCCGCGGTTCGGTGCACTGGCTGACCCACCAGGAGGGTCCGGCCCGGGTGCTGGACGAGACCCCGGGGGTGCGCAACCGGCTGGCCCGGGTGGTGCCCGGGGCCGAGGGCGAGGACGGCGCGAAGGGCCCGCAGGGTGCGGTGTGGATCACCGACGCCCAGGGCGACGACGCCCTGGTGCACGCCCCCGAGGTGCTGGGCGCCGAGCGCCGGGTGCTGGCCGCCGGGCAGCTCGGCCGGGTGCACTCGATGGTGGTCTCCCCGGACGGCGCCAGCCTGGCGCTGGCCGTGCACGACGGCCGGGTGCTCCAGCTCCTGCTGGCCGACGGCACCGTCCACGAGCTGGCCCGCAGCGGCCAGGGCGAGGTCACCGGCCTGGCCTTCTCACCGGACTCGCGCCACCTGGCCTGGTCCCAGCCGACCCTCGGCGCCGAGTCGCTGCGGCAGATCGTGCTGGCCGACCTGACGGACCGTTCGGTGGCCGAGGTCACCCCGCAGCGCTTCGTCGACTACGCCCCGGCCTTCACCGCCGACGGCAAGCACCTGGCGTTCCTCTCGGTCCGCAACTTCGACCCGGTCTACGACGCGCACGTCTTCGACCTCTCCTTCCCGACCGGTGCCCGCCCGTACCTGGTCACCCTGGCCGCCGACACCCCCTCGCCCTTCGGCCCGCAGCGGGCCGGGCGCTCGCTCACCGGCGAGGACGAGGAGCCGGCCGCCAAGAAGAAGGACGAGGAGAAGAAGGACGGCGAGGAGGCGAAGGAGCAGGACAAGGAGAAGGCCCCGGAGACCAGGGTCGACCTGGAGGGGATCGCCGACCGGATCATCGCCTTCCCGGTCGAGGGCGGCCAGTTCGGCGGCCTGCGCGCGGTCAAGGACGGCGTGCTCTGGACCAGGTACCCGCTGCTCGGCATGCTCGGCGACAACGCCGCCTCGCTGGACGACGACGAGGCCCGCCCGGTGCTGGAGCGCTTCGACTTCAAGAAGCGCCGGGCCGAGGAGCTGGTCTCCGAGCTGGACGGCTTCGCGCTCAGCGGCGACGCCGGCCGGGTGGTGGTCCTCGACCAGGGCACCGTCCGGGTGGTCCCGGCGGACCACAAGGCCGGTGAGGACGACGACCTGACGGTGGACCTGGACCGGCTGCGGATCACCGTGGACCCGGCGGCCGAGTGGCGGCAGATGTTCGACGAGAACGGCCGCCTGATGCGGGACAACTTCTGGCGCGCCGACCTGGGCGGGGTGGACTGGGCCGGGGTGCTGGACCGCTACCGTCCGCTGGTGGACCGCCTCGGCAGCCACGACGACCTGGTGGACCTGCTCTGGGAGACCGTCGGCGAGCTGGGCACCTCGCACGCCTACGTGATGCCGCCCGGCCGGGGCACCGAGCCGGCGCGCCGTCAGGGCCTGCTCGGCGCCGACCTGGTGAAGGACGGCGAGGTCTGGCGGGTGGCCCGGGTGCTGCCCGGCGAGTCCTCCGACCCGCGCGCCCGCTCCCCGCTGGCCGCCCCCGGTGCGGCCGTCCGGCCCGGGGACGCGCTGCTCGCGGTGAACGGCCGCCCGGTCGACCCGGTCACCGGCCCGGCCCCGCTGCTGGCGGGCACCGCCGGCCAGCCGGTCGAGCTCACGGTCGCGGGCCCGGACGGCACCGAGCGACACCCGGTGGTGGTGCCGCTGGCCGACGAGGAGGCGCTGCGCTACCACGACTGGGTGGCCGGCCGGCGGGCCGCCGTCCGCGCGCTCTCCGACGGGCGGCTCGGCTACCTGCACGTCCCGGACATGCAGGTGGGCGGTTGGGCCCAGATCCACCGCGACCTGCGGGTCGAGATGTCCAAGGAGGGCGTGATCGTCGACCTGCGGGAGAACCGCGGCGGCCACACCTCCCAGCTGATCATCGAGAAGCTCACCCGCAAGGTGGTCGGCTGGGACTACGCCCGCGACCTGGCCACCCCCGCCCCGTACCCGCAGGACGCCCCGCGCGGCCCGGTGGTGGCGCTGGCCGACCAGTTCTCGGGCTCGGACGGCGACATCGTCAACGCGGCGATCCAGGCGCTCGGCATCGGCCCGGTGGTCGGCACCCGTACCTGGGGCGGCGTGATCGGCATCGACGGCCGCTACAGCCTGGTCGACGGCACCGGCGTCACCCAGCCCAAGTACTCGTTCTGGCTGGAGGGTTACGGCTGGGGCGTGGAGAACCACGGCGTGGACCCGGACGTCGAGGTGCCGATCGCCCCGCACCAGTGGGCCAACGGCGAGGACCCGCAGCTGGCCGAGGGCGTCCGCATCGCGCTGGCCGCACTCGCCGAGCGCCCGGCCGTCACCGCCCCGGAGCTGCCCGAACTGCCCTAGGGCCTGGCTCTAGCGGCGGCGGGCCCGGCGGACCAGGAAGAGCACCAGGCCGCCGATCAGCAGCACCGGGAGCAGGAGCAGCAGGAGCAGCAGCCCGCCGAGGCCGCCGAGGAAGGAGGACTTCTTCTTCTTGGCCGGAGCGGGCTGCTTGCTGACCACCAGCGGAGTCGGGGACGCGGAGGAGGAGGCGGGGGCGGGTTGCCGGGTCGCACCGAGACCGGTGGTGGTGCCGCTCACGCCGCTGCTCGGGGTGCTGTTCGAACTGCTGCTCCCCGAGGTGGGCTTGGACACCCCGCCGGTGGTGCCGCTGGTGCCGCTCACGCCGCTGCTCGAGGTGCTGTCCGAACTGCCGGTCCCCGAGGTGGGCTTGGACACCCCGCCGCTGGTGCCGCCGGTGGACGACGAACCGCCGGTGGACGAACCGCCCGAGCTCGTCGTCCGGCTCTTCGAACCCCCGCTGCTGCTGCTCTTGCTGCCGCTGCTGCCCCCGGTCTTCGCCTCGGTGGGCACGGCCGCACCGGCCAGCAGCACCCCGACCAGGGCGGTGGTGCTCAACAGGGCGGGCAGGCGGCGCATGTGACGCTCCGTGGGGGTGGGGCGGTGGACGGCCGGGAAACGTACCACAGGGCCCCACCCGGGAGGCAGGCCCTGGGCTAGGCTGCGACCGTATCCGGAACGATCAGCGAGGAGACCGTGATGGCCGGCGAGCCGCAGTCCGACTGCCTGTTCTGCAAGATCGTGGCGGGGGAGATCCCGGCCACCGTGGTCCGCAAGACCGAGCGCACGCTCGCCTTCCGGGACATCAGCCCGCAGGCCCCCACGCACGTCCTGGTGATCCCGCACGCGCACTACCCGAACGCGGCCGAACTCGCCGCCGCCGAGCCGGAGATCGCCGGCGAGCTGCTGGCCGAGGCCGGCGAGGTGGCCAGGGACGAGGGCCTGGACTCCTACCGCCTGATCTTCAACACCGGTGCGGGCGCGGGCCAAACGGTTTTCCACGCCCACGTGCACGTGCTCGGCGGCCGCAAGCTCCACGAGGGCCTGGTCTGATCCCGTGTCCCAGCGCGAACTCGTCGTCCTCGGCACCGCCAGCCAGGTGCCCACCCGGCACCGCAACCACAACGGCTACCTGCTCCGCTGGGACGGCGAGGGCCTGCTGTTCGACCCCGGCGAGGGGACGCAGCGTCAGATGCTGCACGCCGGGGTCTCCGCCACCCAGCTGACCAGGCTCTGCGTCACGCACTTCCACGGCGACCACTCGCTGGGCCTGGCCGGGGTGATCCAGCGGATCAACCTCGACAAGGTCCCGCACCCGGTGGACGCCTACTACCCGGCCAGCGGCCAGGTCTTCTTCGACCGGCTCCGGCACGCCACCGCCTTCCACGAGACCGCCGAGCTGCGCCCCCGGCCGATCGAGGAGCCCGGGCCGCTGACCGCCCCGGGCGCCGCCTTCGAGCTGAGCGCCGTCCGGCTCTCGCACCCGGTCGACTCCTTCGGCTACCGGCTCGCCGAGCCGGACTCGACCCGGCTGATCCCGGCCCGGCTGGCGGAACTCGGCATCGCCGGCCCGGCGGTCGGCCGCCTCCAGCGCGCCGGCTCGGTCGAACTGGACGGGCGGACCGTCACCCTGGCCGAGGTCAGCGAACCCCGCCCGGGGCAGCGGTTCGCCTTCGTGATGGACACCCGGCTCTGCGACGGGGTGGGCGAACTCGCCCAGGACGCGGACCTGTTGGTGATCGAGGCGACCTTCCTGGAGTCCGAGGCCCACCTCGCCGAGGAGCACGGCCACCTCACCGCCGCCCAGGCCGCCCGGGTGGCCGCCGAGGCCGGGGTGCGCACCCTGGTGCTGACCCACTTCTCCCAGCGCTACCCGGACCTGAGCGGTCATCTGGCCGAGGCCCGCAAGCACTTCGACGGCGAGCTGGTGGTTGCCCAGGACCTGGCCCGGGTAGCCGTACCGCCGCGACGGTGAGCCGGCGGAGGCATCCGCGGGCACCCGGAGGCGCACGGAAAACCACTCGCATCCGCACGCTTCCTCCCGGACCATCGGAAGCCGCGTCACCGCAGTGACCCGGTGCGCGGCGTACCCTGGTGACCCCGGAGAACCGAGCGGCACCCCTAGACGACGGATGGGATGAGGCAGGCCCGAGCGGCCGACCCATGACTGAGACACCGCAGACCCGTACCAACGGACAGTCGCGTCCCCACGGGGACGCCGCCGCCACCGCCCGGATCACCATCCCCGAGAAGCACCCCATGGTCACCCTGCTCGGGGCGACCGACTCGCTGCTCCGGGTGATCGAGCAGGGCTTCCCGGACGCCGACATCCACGTCCGCGGCAACGAGGTGACCGCGACCGGCGCCCGCGCCGAGGTCGCCCTCGTCCAGCAGCTGTTCAACGAGATGATGCTGGTGCTGCGCACCGGCCAACCCCTGACGGAGGACGCCGTGGAGCGCTCCATCGCCATGCTCAGGAGCGCCGCCGACGACCCGGCCCACCCGGCCCCGTCCGAGGTCTTCACCGCGAACATCCTGTCCAACCGGGGCCGCACCATCCGCCCCAAGACGCTCAACCAGCAGCGCTACGTCGACGCGATCGACAAGCACACCATCGTCTTCGGCCTCGGCCCGGCCGGTACCGGCAAGACCTACCTCGCGATGGCCAAGGCCGTCCAGGCCCTCCAGGCCAAGGAGGTCAACCGGATCATCCTGACCCGGCCGGCCGTCGAGGCGGGGGAGCGGCTGGGCTTCCTGCCCGGCACCCTCTACGAGAAGATCGACCCGTACCTGCGCCCGCTCTACGACGCGCTGCACGACATGATGGACCCGGACTCCATCCCCCGGCTGATGGCCGCGGGCACCATCGAGGTCGCCCCGCTCGCCTACATGCGCGGCCGGACCCTGAACGACGCCTTCATCATCCTGGACGAGGCCCAGAACACCTCGCCCGAGCAGATGAAGATGTTCCTCACCCGCCTGGGCTTCAACTCCCGGGTCGTGGTGACGGGTGACACCAGCCAGATCGACCTCCCCGGCGGCACCCGCTCCGGTCTCAAGGTGGTCCAGGAGATCCTCGTCGACGTGCCGGACATCCACTTCTCGGTGCTCACCAGCACCGACGTGGTCCGGCACAAGCTGGTCGGCCGGATCGTGGACGCCTACGAGCGCTGGGACGCCCAGCAGGAGGCCGCCGAGGCCCCGGCACCCCGAAAGCCCGTCCAGCGGAAGGGCGCCCGTGCCCCCCGCCAGTCCCATCGCACCGAAAGCTGAGTAACCAGCCCGTCATGTCGATCGACATCGCCAACGAGTCCGACTGGGAGGTCGACGAGGAGTCCATCCTCGACGTCGCCCGCTACGCCCTCGACCAGATGCGGATCCACCCGCAGGCGGAGCTCTCCGTCATCCTGGTCGACAGCGCCCAGATGGAGGAGCTGCACATCCAGTGGATGGACCTCCCCGGTCCCACCGACGTGATGTCGTTCCCGATGGACGAGCTGCGCCCCGGCAAGGAGGGCGAGGACCTTCCGCAGGGCCTGCTCGGTGACATCGTGCTCTGCCCCGAGGTCGCCAAGCAGCAGGGCCTGGACGCCCCGACCAAGCACGCGATGGACGACGAGCTGCAGCTGCTCACCGTCCACGGGGTGCTCCACGTGCTCGGCTACGACCACGAGGAGCCGGAGGAGAAGGAGGTCATGTTCGGCCTCCAGAAGCGGATCCTGGACGACTGGCGGGCCGGCCGCGGCCTCTCCGCCATCTCGCCCGCCCCGACCACCCACTGAGGCGCGGCCTCCTGTGAGTGGCAACAGTACGAGCCTCCTCGTCGGGGCTCTCCTCCTCGTCGTGCTCGGCTGGCTGGCGGCCTGCGCCGAGGCCGGCATCTCCCGGGTCTCCCGGTTCCGCGCCGAGGAGGCCGTCCGGGCCGGGCGGCGCGGGGCCGACCGGCTGCTGACGCTGGCCTCCGACCCGATCCGCTACCTCAACCTGGCCACCCTGATCCGGGTGTCCAGCGAGATGGCGGCCGCCGTCCTGGTCACCGTGGTCTGCGTGCGCAGCATCGAGGTGACCTGGCAGGCGGTGCTGCTGGCCTTCGCCGTGATGGTGCTGGTCTCCTTCGTCGCGGTCGGCGTCTCGCCCCGCACCATCGGCCGCCAGCACCCGCTGACCACCTCGACCGCGGCCTCCTTCGTGCTGCTCCCGCTGGCCGGGGTGCTCGGGCCGATCCCCAAGCTGCTGATCCTGCTGGGCAACGCGCTCACCCCGGGCAAGGGGTACAAGGAGGGGCCGTTCGCCTCCGAGGCAGAGCTGCGGGCCCTGGTCGACCTGGCGGAGAAGGACGACCTGATCGAGGACGAGGAGCGCCGGATGGTGCACTCGGTCTTCGAGCTGGGCGACACCATCGTCCGCGAGGTGATGGTGCCGCGCACCGACCTGGTGATGATCGAGCGTCACAAGACGGTCCGTCAGGCCCTCACCCTCGCCCTGCGCTCCGGCTTCTCCCGGATCCCGGTGGTGGGCGAGAACGAGGACGACGTGGTCGGCATCGTCTACCTCAAGGACCTGGTCCGGCGCACCCACATCAACCGGGACTCGGAGTCCGAGCCGGTCTCCTCGGTGATGCGCCCGGCGGTCTTCATCCCGGACTCCAAGCCGGCCGCCGACCTGCTGCGCGAGATGCAGCAGATGCGCTCGCACGTGGCGATCGTGATCGACGAGTACGGCGGCACCGCCGGGCTGGTGACGATCGAGGACATCCTGGAGGAGATCGTCGGTGAGATCACCGACGAGTACGACCGGGAGGTCCCGCCGGTCGAGGACCTCGGGGACGGCTCGTACCGGATCACCGCCCGCCTGCTGGTGGAGGACTTCGGCGAGCTGTTCGGCCTCCAGCTGGAGGACGAGGACGTGGAGACGGTCGGCGGCCTGCTGGCCAAGCACCTCGGCCGGGTGCCGATCCCGGGCTCCTCGGTCGACCTCCCGGTGCCGGAGGACTCCGGCTCGGACCTGACCGCGATCCGGCTCACCGCCGAGAGCGCGGCGGGCCGGCGCAACCGGATCGGCACCGTGCTGGTCGCCCCGCTGCGGGAGCAGGACGAGCCCGGGGAGGGCACCGACCCCGAGGAGTAGCGTGGACAGCGGGGTCCCCGCCGCACTCCCTCGGGAGGTACGCCGTGTTGAAGCTCAAGGACGACCTGCCGGTCGACCACCGGCTGGCGCAGGTCTACCGCTTCGGGGCCGGGTTGGGCGGGGTCTTCCTGCTGTTCTTCGGCATCCTCGGACTGCTGGACCGCCCGGGCTTCCTGGACACCCAGGGGGACCGGGTGGCCGGCATGAGCAGCAACGGCCTGCTCGGGCTGCTCTCGGTGGTGGTCGGCCTGGTGCTGATCGCCGGCGCCGCGATCGGGGGCAACGTGGCCTCCTGGATCAACATGGTGGTCGGCACGGTCTTCGTCGGGGCCGGCTTCGTCGGGCTGATGATCCTGGACTCGGACGCCAACTTCCTGGCATTCGGCATGTCCAACGTGATCTTCAGCTTCCTGTTCGGCCTGACGGTCGCCACCTTCGGCATGTACGGCCGGGTCAGCCGGCACCTGCCGCACGACAACCCCTACTGGCGCGAGCGGCACGCCCGTTACGCCGAGGCCCTGCGCGGCCCGACCGGGCCGCCCGCGGTGCCCGGCCACTGAGACGGGCCCGCCGGTTCCGAGAATTCACCTGACGGGTCGTCAGTTCGAGCGGTAGGAAGGGATCTTCACGTACGTCTTCCACGCACGAGGAGATCCGATGACCGCCCGCACCCTGGGTACGCTCAGCACCGCCCCGATCGGCTTCGGGGCGATGGTGCTCTCGCCCGGCATGTACGGGGAGACCGACGACGACCGCGGCGAGCGGGCGGTGCTCGCCGCCCTGGACGCCGGGGTCACCATGTTCGACACCGCGGACGGCTACGGCGCCGACGGCCACAACGAGCGGCTGCTCGGCCGGGCGCTGGCCGGGCGGCGGGACGAGGTGGTGCTGGCCACCAAGTTCGGCTTCCGGATCCCGGAGGGCGCCGAGGCGCACCGCTTCCCGGTCAGCTACGCCTTCGGCGAGCTGGCGGTCAACGCCGAGCCGAAGCACGTCCGGGGCTACGCCGAGCAGTCGCTGCGCAACCTGGCCACCGACGTGATCGACCTCTACTACCCGCACTTCCCGGACCCGCAGGTGCCGCTGGCCGACACCGTCGGCGCGGTGGCCGAGCTGGTGGAGGCCGGGCTGGTGCGCCACCTGGGGCTGTCCAACGTGACCGCCGCCCAGCTGCGCGAGGCGCACGCGGTGCACCCGGTGGCCGCGGTGCAGGTGCAGTGGTCGATGTGGCAGCCGGCCGACCCGGAGCTGCTGGCCGCCGCCCGGGAGCTCGGCGTCGGGCTGGTGGCCTGGAGCCCGCTCGGCGGCGGCTTCCTGACCGGCACCGTGCAGCAGCTGAAGGAGGGCGACTTCCGGAAGAACCTGGAGCGCTTCGACGAGGCCAACCTCAAGGCCAACAACGACCACTACGCGCCGGTGCGGGCGATCGCCGCCGAGCTCGGCCTGAGCGCCGGTCAGCTGGCGCTGGCCTGGCTGCTGCACCAGGACGACCACGTGGTCCCGATCCCGGGCAGCCGCACCCCGGCGCACATCGCCGACAACACCGCGGCGGCCGAGGTCCGGCTCTCGGCGGCCGACCTGGCCCGGGTGGACGCGGCGCTGGCCGCCTTCGCGCCGGCCGGGAAGGGCGACCTGCTGGACGCCTGAGCGGCGGCCGGGAAGGGTGCTCTGCCGGACGCCCGAGCGGCGGCCGGTGCGGGTCTCCTATGCTCAGCGGCATGACCGATCAGACTGAGCAGACCCAGCTGGACCCCGAGGACAAGAAGATCATCACGCTGGCCCGCTCGGCCCGCGCCCGCAACGGCGTGGCCGAGGGGGCCGCCGTCCGCGACGAGACCGGGCGGACGTACGTGGCGGGCAGCGTGGAGCTGCCCTCGCTGCGGCTGACGGCGCTGCAGACCGCCGTGGCGATGGCGGTGGCCAGCGGGGCCAAGGGCCTGGAGGCCGCCGCCGTGGTCACCGCGGCCGACGCCCCGGCCGAGGGCGACCTGGCCGCCGTCCGCGATCTGGGCGGCCCGTCCGCCCCGGTGCTGCTGGCCGGCCCGGACGGGACCTTCCGGCAGGCCTTCTGAGGGTGTCGGCAGATCGATAATCTGACCGGCATGGGTGGATGTGCTTTCCTCGCGGGTGTGTTGCTGACCCTGATGGGGTTGGGGCGGTGGCACGAGACCGGATCGCCGTACTGGCTGATCGGGTCTCTGCTGCTGTTCGTCCTGCTACTGGTGGGCGCGGCGACGGGCAAGAAGGCCCGCTGACCGAGTCCGGTCGGACGATCAGGGAGAATGGTGCGCATGAGTAGCCCTTCTTCCCCGTACCGCTCCGGGTTCGCGTGCTTCGTCGGCCGCCCCAACGCGGGCAAGTCGACCCTGACCAACGCCCTGGTCGGGACGAAGGTCGCGATCACCTCCGACCGTCCGCAGACCACCCGGCACACCGTGCGCGGCATCGTGCACCGTCCGGACGCCCAGCTGGTGCTGGTCGACACCCCCGGCCTGCACAAGCCCCGCACCCTGCTCGGCGAGCGGCTGAACGACCTGGTCCGCTCGACCTGGGCCGAGGTGGACGTGATCGGCTTCTGCCTGCCCGCCGACCAGAAGCTCGGCCCCGGCGACAAGTTCATCGCCAAGGAACTGGCCGAGATCAGGAAGACCCCCAAGGTCGCGATCGTCACCAAGACCGACCTGGTCGACTCCAAGCGGCTGGCCGAGCAGCTGATCGCCGTCCACCAGCTCGGCGCCGAGCTGGGCATCGAGTGGGCCGAGATCATCCCGGTCTCCGCCGTCGGCGACCAGCAGGTCGAGCTGGTCGGCGAGCTGATCACCAAGCTGCTCCCCGAGGGCCAGCCGCTCTACCCGGACGGTGACCTCACCGACGAGCCCGAGCAGATCATGGTCGCCGAGCTGATCCGCGAGGCCGCGCTGGAGGGCGTCCGGGACGAGCTCCCGCACTCGCTGGCCGTGGTGGTCGAGGAGATGATCCCCCGCGAGGACCGTCCGGCGGACCGGCCGCTGCTCGACATCCACGCCAACGTCTACATCGAGCGGCAGTCCCAGAAGGCCATCGTGATCGGCGCGAAGGGCTCCCGCCTCAAGCACGTCGGCACCACCGCCCGCAAGCAGATCGAGGCCCTGCTGGGCACCCCGGTCTACCTCGACCTGCACGTCAAGGTCGCCAAGGACTGGCAGCGCGACCCGAAGCAGCTGCGCAAGCTCGGCTTCTGACGCCCCGTAGCACCACGACGGCCCGTACCCCCGGTGGGGTGCGGGCCGTCGCCGTGTTCCGTGCCGACCCGGCCGCGGTCCGCCGCGTGGCGGCCGGTCAGGCCGATTCGCGGGGGATCAGACGGGCCGTCAGGAGGTTGTCGACGGCGGGGGTGCTGTGGGGGTTCTCGATCAGCAGGTCGATCAGGTCCGCCAGGGTGCGGCCCTCGGGGAGGGTGAGGCGGACGGTGGTGAGGCGGGGGCGCAGCAGGCGGCCGAGGAGGAGGTCGTCGGCACCGATCAGGGCGGTCCGTTCGGGGACGGGGACGCCCAGGTCCTGGAGGGAGCGCAGCAGCAGCATGGCGTACTCGTCGTTGTAGGCGAAGACGCCGTCCAGGCCGAGCTCGCGGCAGCGCAGGGCGGCGGCGGCCCCGGACTCCTCGGTGTAGTCGAGGGGGAGCGGGGTGACCGCGTCCGGCAGTCCGGCGGAGGCGGCGGCGGCCCGGACCCCGGCCAGGCGGGGGCCGCTGAACTGGTCGAGGCCGGCATCGGTGGGGACGACCACGCCGAGCCGGCGGCGGCCGGAGGCCAGCAGGTGGGCGCCGGCCGCGGCACCCACCTCGCGCTGGTCCATGATCAGCGCGTGCGCCCCGGGGACGGGCGCGGTGCCCAGGGTGAGCACCGCCCTGGTCCCCGAGCGGTGCAGCAGCTCGACCCCGGCGGGGGTCAGCACCGGCTCCAGGCAGAGCACCGCGGCGGGCCTCAACTCGGCCCAGGCGCGGGCGGGTTCGTCCCCTTCGCCGGTCGGCCCGTAGAGCACGCTGGTGTGGCCGCGCTCGCGCAGGGCGCCCTGGAGCTCGCGGTAGAAGCCGCTGAACAGCGGGCCGATCGGGGCGGAGGAGCCGCCGATCAGGACGATGCCGGTGCGGCCGGCCCGCAGGGAGCGGGCGGCGGCGTGCGGCACGTAGCCGAGCTCGGCGGCGGCGGCCCGGACCTTCTGC
This sequence comes from Kitasatospora sp. NPDC004289, assembly GCF_053602875.1. NCBI lineage: Bacteria > Bacillati > Actinomycetota > Actinomycetes > Kitasatosporales > Streptomycetaceae > Kitasatospora > Kitasatospora sp. NPDC004289. The sequence continues at coordinate 39,180 of NZ_JBSGEL010000059.1, forward strand.
CGGGTGGCCTCGCCGACCCGGCCGCCGGCGGTGTCGTTGAGCACGAAGGAGACGGTGGCGCGGGAGACGCCAGCGAGGCGGGCGACGTCGGCGCTGGTCGGGGGCGGGGGGCTGCTCATAACGGTTCGAATCTTTTCACGTCCGGGGGCTGGCCGAGGGCGGGGACGCCAGGTTACATGGCTGCTTACACGTGTAAGCGTTACACGTGTAACCTCGTCAACGACTTCCCCCACGAGAGTCATGGAGGGCAACGTGGCCCTTACCCCCACCCCCACTGACGTCCCCGCCCCCACCACCCGCACCACCCGCGGCCTGCTGCCGCTGCTGTTCACCGGCAACACCGCGATGTACGCGCTCTACCTCGGTGTCGGCTCCGTGCTGCTGCCGATCCAGGTCGAACGGATCGACCCGGCCGAGAAGGTGGCCAACCTGGGCCTGGTGGCCGGGGTGGCGGCCGTCTTCGCGACCTTCTTCAACCCCTTCGCCGGTGCGCTCTCCGACCGCTCCGGCCGCCGCAACCCGTGGATCCTCGGCGGCGGCCTGGCCACCGTGGCCGCCATGGCGCTGCTCGGCAGCGTGGACACCGTGCTGCTGGTGGCCATCGCCTGGTGCCTCGGCCAGGCGGTGATGAACTTCTACCAGGCCGCGCTCACCTCGGTGGTGCCCGACCGGGTCCCGGCCGCGAGACGCGGCGCCGCCTCGGCGGCGGTCGGCCTCGGGCTGCCGGTCGGCTCCACCGTCGGCGTGGTGACGGCCTCCGCCTTCGCCGACCACTACCGCACCGGCTACCTGGTGCTCGGCCTGCTCGTGGCCGTGGCGGCGCTGGTCTTCACCCTCGGGGCGAAGGAGCAGCGGATGGAGCCCAAGGCGCCCGCTCCGCTGCGGGAGCAGGTGGCGGCCTTCCTCGGGGTGCTGCGCGAGCACGACTTCCGCTGGGCCTTCATCGGGCGCTGGCTGCTGGTGCTCGGCTACTTCGCCGTGGTGGGCTACCAGTTGTACGTCCTGCAGGACCACATCGCGCTGCCCGCCGGGCTGGAGCCGGCCGAGGCGGTGGCGATCCTGACGCCGGTCTCGGCCGTCACCATGGCGCTCTCCACGGTGGCCGGCGGCGTGCTCTCCGACCGGATGGACCGGCGCAAGCTGTTCGTCGGCCTGTCGGCGGCGCTCTCCGGGGTCTCGCTGCTGATCCCGGTGGTCAGCCCGACCTGGGGCGGGATGCTGGTCTTCTCCGCCGTCAACGGCCTGGCCTTCGGCTGCTTCATGGCGGTGGACACCGCGCTGGTCACCATGGTGCTGCCGCGGGCCGAGGACGCCGCCCGGGACATGGGCGTGCTGAACATCGCGAACGCCGGACCGCAGATCCTCGCCCCCTTCGTCGCCTCCGCCGTGGTCGGCATCGGCGGCTACACCCCCCTCTTCGTGTTCGGCGCCGTGCTCGCCCTGGCCGGGGCGCTCGCCGTCCGGCCCATCAAGGGCGTCCGCTGAGAGCCGACATGTCGACACATCAGAAAGGCAATGGAGCAATGAAGCTGCACACCCATGAATGGGGCACCGGCGACCGGGTCGCCCTGCTGGTGCACGGGATCATGTCGGACCACCGCACCTGGCGGCGGTTCGGCCCGGCGCTGGCCGAGCGCGGCTACCGGGTGATCGCGGTGGACCTGCGCGGCCACGGTCTGAGCCCGCGCGGGGAGGGGGAGACGCCGGCCGAGAGGTACGGGCCGCGGCAGTACGCCGACGACCTGGTGGAGACCCTGCCGGTGGGCGCGGAGCTGGCGGTCGGGCACTCGCTCGGCGGGCTCTCGCTGCGCTGGGCGGTGGAGCGGCTGGCACCGCGGCGGGCGGTCTTCTCCGACCCGGCCTGGCTGTTCGACCAGCCGGGGATCGACCCGGAGCTGTTCGTCGGCTTCGCCGAGACCGCCACCGCCGAGCAGGTGGCGGCGATGAACCCGCGTTGGGAGGCCGAGGACGTCGAGACCGAGCTGGCCACCCTGGCGCTCTGGGACCGGGACACCGCCCGCTCGCTCACCGCGCACGGCGGGTACGCCGGTCTGCCGGAGGCCCCGGTGGTGCCCTCGCTGGTCCAACTGGCCGATCCCAGCTTCCTGGTGAACGAGCAGCAGGCCGAGGAGCTGCGCGGCCGGGGCTTCGAGGTGCGCACCGTGGCCGGGGCCGGCCACACCATCCACCGGGACGACTTCGCGGGCTTCCTGGGCTCGCTGGAGGGGTGGATCTGAGATGACCGACGAGAGCACGACCGACGACAGCACGACCGACGAGGGCAAGGAGCAGCGCGAGATGACCGACACCGCCCGGGAGGCCGCCGTCGAGGCCGCCCTCGCCAAGCTGGACCTCACCGCCAAGGTGGCGCTGCTGGCCGGGGCCGACATGTGGTCGCTGCCGGCCGACGAGGAGATCGGCCTCGGCCGGCTGGTGATGTCGGACGGCCCGGCCGGTGTCCGCGGCGAGCACTGGACCGCCGACGACCCCTCGGTGGCGATCCCCTCGCCGACCGCGCTGGCCGCCAGCTGGGATCCCGAACTGGTGCGCAGAGCCGGGCGGTTGCTGGCCCAGGAGGCCCGCCGCAAGGGCGTCCACGTGGTGCTCGCGCCCACCGTCAACCTGCACCGCAGCCCGCGCGGCGGCCGGCACTTCGAGTGCTGGTCCGAGGACCCGCTGCTGACCGGTGAGCTGGGCGCCGCACTGGTGGCCGGGGTGCAGGACGGCGGGGTGGCCACCACCCCCAAGCACTGGGTCGGCAACGACTCGGAGACCGACCGCTACACGGTGGACGTTCGGGCCGACGAGCGCACCCTGCGCGAGCTCTACCTGGCCCCCTTCGAGACCATCGTCGCCAAGGCTCACCCGTGGGGCCTGATGGCCGCGTACAACGCCGTCAACGGCACCACCATGACGGAGCACCAGGAGCTCAACCTCCGGGTGCTGCGCGAGGAGTGGGGCTTCGACGGGGTGCTGGTCTCGGACTGGACCGGCGCGCGCGACACCGTCGGCTGCGCGCTCGGCGGGATGGACGTCGCCATGCCGGGCCCGGCCACCGTCTACGGCGAGCACCTGGTGCGGGCGGTCCGCGAGGGCCTGGTGCCGGAGGACACGGTGGACGAACTGGCCCGCCGCGTCCTGCGGTTGGCGGCCCGGGTGGGGCTGCTGGAGGGCGCTCCGCCGGTGGTGGCGGCCGAGGAGCTGCCGGTGGAGCTGGACGGGGACGCGGTGGCCCGCGAGCTGGCCGCCCGCTCCTTCGTCCTGCTGCGCAACGAGGGCGGTGTGCTGCCGCTGGCCCCGCGGACCGGGATCGCGCTGATCGGGGCGGCCGCGGCCGAGGCCCGGATCGGCGGCGGGGGCAGTGCCCAGGTCTTCCCGACCTCGGTGGTCACCCCGCTGGAGGGGCTGCGGGCCGCGCTCGGCGAGCAGGCCGTGGTCTACGAGGTGGGGGCGGACCCGCGGACCTTCGTGCCGCCGGTGGCCTTCCCCGGCACGGCCGAACTGCGCGGTGCGGAGGGCGAGGTGCTCGGTACGGCGGCCACCGCCGACGGCACCGTGCGCTGGCTCGGCGCGCTGCCCGGCGGGGTGGGCTTCGACGCGCTGCGCGAGGTGGTGCTGCGCACCACCGTGGTGCCGGAGCGCGCGGGCGAGCACCTGGTGGCGGTGCGCGGGGTCGGCCGGTACCGGCTGGAGTGCGCGGGGCGGGTGCTCTTCGACGACGTGCTGCTGCCGTCCGGCGAGGACCCGGCGGCGGCCTTCCTGAACCCGCCGGAGCGGCGCTTCCCGGTCGAGCTGGCCGGCCCGGCCGAGCTGACCCTGGTGCACACCCTGCCGGAGGCCGGCGGCTTCGCCGGGTTCGGGCTGGTCTCCTTCGCCCTCGGGCACTCCGAACCGGTGGGCACCGCCGACGAGCTGATCGAGCGGGCGGTGGCGGCCGCCCGGGCCGCCGAGGTGGCCGTGGTGGTGGTCGGCACCACCGAGGAGGTGGAGAGCGAGGGCGTGGACCGCGACGGCCTGCGGCTGCCGGGCCGTCAGGACGAGCTGGTGGCCCGGGTGGCGGCGGCCAACCCGCGCACCGTGGTGGTGGTCAACGCCGGCTCGCCGGTGCTGCTGCCCTGGCGCGAGCAGGTCGCCGGGCTGCTGCTGGCCTGGTTCCCCGGCCAGCAGGCCGGGGCCGCGCTGGCCGGGGTGCTGCTCGGCGAGGCCGAGCCGGGCGGGCGGCTGCCGACCACCTGGCCGGCCGAGGAGGCCGACGTGCCGGTCTGGACGGTGGAGCCGGTGGACGGCCGACTGCCGTACGAGGAAGGGCTGTTCATCGGCTACCGGGCCTGGCAGCGCCGGGCCGCGGCCGAGCCGGCGTACTGGTTCGGCGCCGGCCAGGGGTACACCAGCTGGGAGTACCAGGGCGTGGCGGCCCGCCTCAGCGCCGAGCCGGGCGTGCTGGCCGAGGTCACCGTCCGGGTGCGCAACACCGGGGCCCGGGCCGGGCGCGAGGTGGTGCAGGTCTACCTGGCCACCGACGGCGTGGACCGCAGCCGGCCCTCCCGTCAGCTGGCCGGGTTCGCGGTGGTGGAGGCCGCAGCGGGGGAGTCGGCCACCGCCAGGGTGACGCTGGCCGAACGGGCCGTGCAGACCTGGGGCCCGCAGGGGTGGGAGCTGCGCCCCGGGACGTACACGGTGGAGGTCGGCCGGAGCGCGGCGGATCGCGTCCTGACGATGGCCCTGGAGGTCAACGGAACCCCTCCGACCAGCTGACACTTCGTCAGAACGGAATCTTCGGTGTGTGATCCGTGTGGGTTTCGCGCACGGTTCGTTCAGCAGCCCCGTGTCCGGCGTTCATCTGGCCGCATCTGAGCGGTACTTCTGAGCCGAGACGGTCTCTTCCGGCCAAGGCAGCGCGGAAGGGCGGGCACCGGCAATGGGGCATCCCAGATTCCTGATCGTCAACAGACCGTCCCGCCCCGACCTCGGTTCGGGCGGGACGGTGTGGCGGCTGCTCGGCGCCAACAACCGGCACCTGGGCCAGAGTCAGGACACCTTCCGGGACGCGGTGGCCTGTCGGGCCGCGATCGAGGACTTCCAGTCCAGGGTGGACCAGGGGCGGGCCACCATCAGCTCGCTGGACCGGGGCCAACTCTGGCTCTGGCGCCTTGAGTTGGACGGCCGCACGGTGGCCTGCTCGGCCCGCGGCTACCGCCGTCAGCGGGAGTGCCAGTACAACCTGGCGCGCTTCATGGCGGGGGCGCGCAGCGCGGCCGAGGTGGACCGCGGCGGCGCGGGCACGACCGTGGACGGTGCGGCGTGACCACCGTGGCCGCTCCGGTCGAGGACGCCCGCGAGGAGGACGTCCCCCGCCCGATCACCGCCAACCCCGGTCTGCCGGACCGGATCTTCCTGGCCTGGGCCAAGGGCAGCGGCGCCTTCGTGCTGGTCGTGATGCTCGGGGTCGGCGGCTACCTGGCGGTGCGCGCCTCCGAGGCGCTCTCCACGGCCGGCTTCTCCTTCCTCACCACCGAGAGCTGGAACCCGGACGGCGGCAAGGGCCAGTTCGGCATCGCGGCCGTACTGGTCGGCACCCTGCTGGTCGGCGGGATCGCCGTGCTGCTGGCGGTGCCGCTGGCGCTCGGCAGCGCGCTCTACATCAGCGAGTACGCGCCCCGGAAGCTGCGCCGGACCCTGATCGGCATGGTCGACCTGATGGCCGCCGTGCCCAGCGTGGTCTACGGCGTCTGGGGCTACAAGCTGCTCCAGTACCAGCTGGCCGGGGTGGCCCGCTGGCTCTCCACCTGGCTGGACTGGATCCCGCTCTTCAAGGTGAACGGCGTGGACCCGAACGACCCGCTCACCCCGCCGCTGGTCTACACGGCGTCGAGCCTGATGGCCGGCACGGTCGTCGCCTTCATGATCACGCCGATCATGTGCTCCATCATGCGCGAGGTCTTCGACCAGGCCCCGGCCGGCGAGCGCGAGGGCGCGTACGCGCTGGGCTCCACCCGCTGGGGGATGATCCGCTCGGTGGTGCTCCCGTTCGGCCGCGGCGGGATCATCGGCGGCACCATGCTGGGCCTGGGCCGCGCGCTCGGCGAGACCATCACGGTCTACCTGATCCTCTCGATGGCCTTCGAGATCCAGCCGCACGTCCTGCAGACCGGCGGCAGCGCGGTGGCACCGATGATCGCCCTGCGCTACGGCGACTCCACCCCGTTCTCCATCTCCGCGCTGATGGCGGCCGGCCTCGCGCTCTTCCTGCTGACCCTGGTGGTCAACTTCGCCGCGGCCGCCGTGGTCGCCCGCAGCCGTTCGGGGGCCAGTTCGTGACCACCACCGTTCCGCACGCCGAGTCCGGGACACCACTGCCCGAGGTGCCCGCGTCCGAGGTGCCGCTCGACAAGGGGCCGCGCACCACCGTGGTGGGGCGTCCCGACGCGTCGGCCCCGCCGCAGCGCCCGCGCCGGATCGCACCGCGCCGGGCCTCGGACCACTACGCGTTCTGGGGCAGCCTGGCGGCCTCGGTGGCGATGACCGCCCTGCTGTTCCAGCGCTTCGCGCCGTTCAGCGGCGGCTTCGGCTTCGTGATCTGCGTCTGGCTCGGCTTCCTCGGCCTGTACGCCCTGCTGGTCTCCCGGGACGAGAACGGGCTCGCGGTCCGGGACCGGCTGGCCTCGGTGGTGGTGCACTCCATCGCCGCCCTGCTGCTCGGCGTGCTGGTCTGGGTGGTCGGCTACGTCTTCCTCAAGGGCTGGGACGCGCTCAGCCACACCAACTTCTACACCCAGGACCTGTCCCAGGCCGGGCCCACCGACCCGCTCGACAAGGGCGGCGCGCTGCACGCCATCGTCGGCACGCTGATCCAGATCACCATCTCGCTGGCCATCACCATCCCGGTCGGGATCAGCTGCGCGGTCTTCATGAGCGAGGTGCCCGGCCGGTTCAGCCGGCTGGTGCGCACCCTGGTTGAGGCGATGACCGCGCTGCCCTCGATCCTGGCGGGCCTCTTCATCTACGCCGTGCTGGTGCTCGCGCTGGGCTTCCCGCGCTCGGGCCTGGCGGCCGGGGTGGCCCTCTCGGTGATGATGCTGCCGATCCTGATCCGGGCCACCGACGTGGTGCTGCGCCTGGTGCCGGCCTCCCTCAAGGAGGCCTCCTACGCGCTCGGCGCCGGCCGTTGGCGCACCGTCTGGACGGTGACCCTGCCGAGCGCCCGCTCCGGCCTGGCCACCGCCGTCATCCTCGGCGCGGCCCGCGGCATCGGCGAGACCTCCCCGGTGCTGCTCTGCTCCGGCTACACCAAGAACCTCAACCCGGACCCGACCAGCGACCCGCAGGCCTCGCTGCCGCTGATGGCGTTCACCCTGATCAAGTTCCCGTCCCAGCTCCACATCACCAGGGCCTTCGGCGCCGCCGCGGTGCTGCTCGGCCTGGTGCTGCTGCTCTTCGTGGTGGCCCGCACGCTCGGTGGCCGCGGCCCCGGCGACCTGACCTCGCGTCAGCGCGAGCGCCGGGCCCGGCAGTCCGCCGCCGACCTGGCCCGGATGACCGGCCCCGCCACGTTCCCCGCCGTCCGGAAGGCACCCGTGCTCACCCGCATGCTGACCCGTACCCTCACCCTCCTCACCGCGCTCGCGGTCGTGGCTGGTTCGCTGCTGCTCGGCGCGGCGCCCCGGGCCGAGGCCGCCGACTACCGCCGGATCAGCGGCGCCGGCTCCACCTGGAGCAGCAACGCGGTGGACGCCTGGGTCACCAACGTCCGCCAGTACGGCATGACCATCGACTTCGACGCGCAGGGCTCCAGCTACGGCCGCAACCAGTTCAAGAACCAGGCCACCGACTTCGCGGTCACCGAGATCCCGTACGGCCTCACCGACGGCGGGCAGTTCGACGCGCCGCCGCCGTTCCCGATGGCCTACCTGCCGATCGTGGCCGGTGGCACCTCGTTCATGTACAACCTGAAGATCAACGGCAAGCGGGTCGACAACCTGCGGCTCTCCGGGGACACCCTCACCAAGCTCTTCACCGGCGTGATCACCAAGTGGAACGACCCGCTGGTGGCGGCCGACAACCCCGGCCTGGCGCTCCCCAACGTGGCCGTCCGCCCGGTGGTCCGCTCCGACGGCTCCGGCACCACGGCGCAGCTCACCACCTGGATGAGCAAGCGTCACCAGGGCACCTGGGACGCGTACTGCGCCAAGACCAGCCGGCACGCGCCCTGCGGGGTCACCTCGTTCTACCCGCTGCTGCCCGGCTCGACCTGGCAGTCGCTCGGCACCTCGATCGCGGTGGCCAACGCGGTGGCCACCGACTCCAACAACGGCGCGATCACCTACGTCGAGTACTCCTACGCGCTCAACGCCCGCTTCCCGGTGGTGAAGGTGCTCAACGACGCGGGCTACTACGTGGAGCCGACCGCCCGCAACGTCTCGGTCGCGCTCGGGCACGCCGGGATCAACCAGGACCTCACCCAGCGGCTCGACGACGTGTACAGCTCGCCGGAGAAGAACGCCTACCCGCTCTCCAGCTACAGCTACATGGCCGTGCACACCAGCGCCACCCAGAGCTTCCCGGACGAGAAGGGCAAGACGCTCAGCGCCTTCGGCTACTACTTCCTCTGCGAGGGCCAGCGGCAGGCCGACAAGCTCGGCTACTCGCCGCTCACCCAGCAGCTGGTCCGGTCCGGGTTCGAGCAGCTGGCCAAGGTGCCGGGCTCCGAGGGCAGGGCCTTCGACGCCAACGCCTGCACCAACCCGACCTTCGGGCCCAACGGCACCAACCCGTTCGCGGCCGGGGCGCCGATGCCCCAGGAGTGCGACAAGAAGGGCGCCCAGATGTGCGGCACCGCCACCGGCGGCGCCGGTGCCTCGGGCGGCTCCAACTCCTCTGGCGGAAGCGGTGGTTCGGGCAGCGCGGCGGGCGGTGGCACGGCCGGCTCCGGCGGTACCCGGGGGACGGCCGCCGGTGGTGCGGGCAGCACCGGGGGAGCGGGCGGCTCCGAGGTCTACAACCTGACCGCCACCTTCATGCAGCAGGGGCCGGTCATCGCCTTGGTGCTGGAGGGCTACGACGCCATCGCCACGGTCCG